>CAZBIG010000054.1:0-11701 GCA_964491865.1 uncultured Neomegalonema sp.
CGCCCCGGCCAGGCCCCGGCCGCCTGCGCCCGGCGCGCCGGCCCGCGGCATGTGGCGCTGATCATGGACGGCAACGGGCGCTGGGCGGAGGCCCGCGGTCTGCCGCGCCTCGAGGGCCATCGGCAGGGCGTCGAGGCGTTGCGCGAGGTCGTCCGGGCCGCGCCGGATCTCGGCGTCTCGGTGCTGACGTTGTACGCGTTTTCAACCGAGAATTGGCGCCGCCCGCCCGACGAGGTGACGGGGCTGATGGATCTGTTGCGGCGCTACCTGATGAGCGAGGCCGACGAGCTGATGCGCGAAGGGGTGCGCATCCGATTTCTCGGCGACCGCGCGGCGCTCGACCGCGACATCGTCGAGCGCATGGCGTTTCTCGAACGGCTGACCGGCGAGAACGATCGGCTGACGGTCGCGATGGCCGTCAATTACGGGGCGCGGGCCGAATTGATCGCCGCGGTCAGGCGTCTGGCCGACGCCGTGGCGACCGGCCGCCTTGCGCCCGAGGCGCTGTCGGAGGATGAGCTGGCGAGGGCGCTCGACACCGCCGAGCTGCCGGACCCGGATCTGGTGCTGCGCACCGGCGGCGAGCAGCGGCTGTCGAACTTTCTGTTGTGGCAGGCCGCCTACGCCGAGCTGATGTTCGTGCCGGAACCCTGGCCGGATTTCTCGCCGGAGGCTTTCGCCCGGGCGCTCGGGCGGTACCAGTCGCGCGAGCGCCGCTTCGGGGCCCTCGGCGCGCCCCGGCGGCTCGGGGCCCGAGACGTCGGTTAAGACGCCGGGCGACGCGCCGGCGGGACGGTCGGGCGCGCCGACGGGGCGGCGGCGAAGGGGGAGAGGGCTGCGACGATGAGCGAAACATCCGCGGCGGCGGCGCGGCCGGGCAAAATGAGCGACCTGAGGGCGCGGCTCGTCTCGGGACTGGTGCTCGGCGCGGTCGCCAGCGCGGCGATCATTCTAGGCGGCTGGGCGACCACGCTGTTGGTGGCCGCCGCCGCCGCCGCGATGGCCTGGGAGTTCCGCGACATCACCATGGGGGCCAAGACCTCTCAGGCCGGCCGCGCCACCTATAGCGCGATCGCCGCCGCCGGCCCCGTCCTCGCGCATCTGACCGGAGAGATTTTTTACGGGGCGGCCGCGGCGGCGCTCGGGGCTCTCGGCTTTTGGGTTTACGACGCCAGCAAGGGCCGAGACGCGCGCTGGGGGGGGCTCGGCCTCGGTCTGGTGATCTTCGCGACCTCGGCCTTCGTGCTGCTGCGCGACCAGCCGCAATTCGGCTTCGAGGCCATCGTTTGGCTGGTGCTGGTCGTCGTCGGCACCGATATGGGCGGCTATTTCGCCGGACGGCTGATCGGCGGGCCGAAGCTCGCGCCCCGATTGTCGCCCGGCAAGACCTGGTCGGGGCTTTTGGGCGGCGTCGCGTTGGCCGCCGCCATCGGCGCCGTGTTCTCGGCGCTGACCACGGGCACCTACGTCAACGAGGTCTGCACCGTGTCGATGATCGCGGCCCTGGTCGCCCAAGCCGGCGACCTGGCCGAAAGCGCGCTCAAACGCCGCTTTGGCGTGAAGGATGCGAGCCGTTTGATTCCAGGACATGGCGGCGTGCTCGACCGGGTGGACGGGCTGATGGCCGCGACCCTGGTGGCGGCCGCCGTCACCTTCGCCCGAGGCAAAGAGGTTTTCATTTGGTGACCGACGCTCCCGGCCGCCCGGCCCGAGCCGCCGCCGACGGCCGGCGCCGCGTCAGCGTGCTCGGCGCGACCGGCTCGATCGGACAAAGCACGCTCGACGTGCTCGACGCCGAGGGCGGCCGCGACGCCTTCGAAGTGGTGGCGCTCACCGCCAACGGCCAGGCGGGCCCGTTGGCCGACGCGGCGAAGCGGCTGGGGGCCCGGATCGCCGCGGTCGCCGACCCCGCCGCCTATGGCGCGTTGAAAGCGGCGCTGGCCGGCTCGGGCGTCGAGGCGGCGGCGGGTCCGCAGGCCGTCGCCGACGCGGCCGGAGAGCCGGCCGACTGGGTGATGGCCGCGATCGTCGGGGCCGCCGGGCTGCGGCCCAGCTTCGCCGCCGCGCGCACCGGCGCGACCATCGCGCTCGCCAACAAAGAGACCTTGGTCTGCGCCGGCCAACTGTTCCTGGACGCGGTCGCGCAGGCGGGCGGCGCCTTGGTGCCGGTCGACAGCGAGCACAACGCCATCTTCCAGTGCTTCGACCGCGCCCAAGCGCAGGCCGTCGAGCGGATCATCGTCACCGCCTCGGGCGGGCCGTTTCGCCAATGGCCGCGCGACCGTATGGCCGCGGCGACGCCCGCCCAGGCGCTCAAGCACCCCAACTGGTCGATGGGCGCGAAGATCTCCATCGACAGCGCCACCATGTTCAACAAAGCGCTTGAGGTGATCGAAGCGGCGCGGCTGTTCCCGGTGCCGCCCGACCGAATCGAGGTGCTGGTCCATCCGCAGTCGGTGGTGCACTCGATGGTCGGCTACGCCGACGGCTCGGTTCTGGCTCAGCTGGGCGTCCCCGACATGCGCACGCCGATCGCGTACGCGCTCGGCTGGCCGAACCGGATCGGAGCGCCGGTCGGCCGTCTCGATCTGACGGCGATCGGTCGGCTGGAGTTCGAACCGCCCGATCTCGAGCGCTTCCCGTCGCTGCGCCTGGCGCGCGAGGCGCTGGCCGCGGACGGCGCGGCCCCCACCGTGCTGAACGCCGCCAACGAAGCCGCCGTCGCGGCCTTTCTCGACGGTCGGATCGGCTTTCTGGAGATCGCCGCGACGGTCGAGCGCGCGCTCGAGCGGGCCGCCCGGGATCGGCTGGCGCCGCCGGACAGTCTGGAAGCGGTCGAGGCGATCGATCGAGCTGTCCGCGCGCAGGCGTTCGAGCCCGTTCGCGTCGCCGCGCCGTGATCGGGTCCGCGCGCCCGACGGAGCGCGCCGCCCGCGCGCGCCTGCGCTCTCGCGCCCACGCGCCCATGATCCTGCGCACGCGCCGGCGCTCGAGCGTTTTCGCCGGGCGGCCGGTCTGGTATCCGCGCCGCCGACGCCTTTGTTGATGGACAGTCGACGACACCGGCCCAAATGCGCGAAGCGAGCGCGGCCGCTCGAGCCGCAACCGCCCGCGCCCTGCGCCGTTCCCCCGCCGCGCGGCCGCCGCGTTTCGCGCGCCCGCTTCCGCCGCGACGCCGCGGCCCTCAGAACGAAGAGACACCAGAGTGCTTGACGCCATCGCCGCCATTCCGCTGATCGGCCCGCTCGTGAGCGTGGTCCTGCCGTTCCTGCTCGTGCTCGGCGTCGTGATCTTCGTCCATGAATACGGCCACTACATCGTGGGGCGGTGGTCCGGCATCCACGCCGAGGAGTTCGCTCTCGGCTTCGGCCCTGAGATCACCGGGTGGACCGACAAGCGCGGGACCCGGTGGAAAGTCTGTTGGCTGCCGCTGGGCGGCTATGTGAAGTTCAAAGGCGACGCTGACGCGGCCAGCGCGCCGGACGCGACCGCCGTGGCGGCGCTCAGCGACGGCGAAAAGCGCGAGACGCTGCAGGGCGCGCCGCTCTGGGCCCGCGCCGCGACGGTCGCCGCCGGCCCGGTCGCGAATTTCCTGCTGTCGATCCTGTTGTTCGCGGTCATCGCTCTGGCGCTCGGCCGTCCCGCCAACGAGCCGGTGCTGGCCGAGGTGACGCCCGACGGACAAGCGGCGGGCTCGGGCCTGCAGGCCGGCGACCGCATACTCAGCGTCGACGGCGCGCCGATCGACAGTTTTTCGGGCTTCCTCGACGCGATGTTCGCCCGCGAGGCCGAGCCGCTGCCCGTGCGCATCGCGCGCGACGGCCAGGAGATCACGCTGCCGGTGGCGTTTTCGCGCCCCGCCCGGATCGAGCGGGTCGAACCGGACAGCGCCGCCGACGGCTGCCTGATCCCGGGCGACGTGATCGCCAAAGTCGACGGCGAACCGGTGACCTCGTTCGTCGACGTGCAGCGCGCCGTCGAGGCCTCGGACGGCGCGCCGCTCGATCTGAGCGTTCTGCGCGGAACCGAGCAGCTCGAGCTCGCCATCGCCCCGCGCCCGACCGAGCGGATCGATCCGGAGACCAACGAGCTCGAGAAGCGCCTGCTGTTGGGGGTGTCGGCCTCGTTCAATTTGGGCGTCTCGCCGCCGCGGGAAACCGTCGGGCCGATCGAGGCCGTCGGCCTCGGCGCCGCGGGGGTCGGACGCGTGGTCGGGACGACCTTGTCCTATGTCGGCAGCTGGGTGTCCGGGGCCGCGGACGGCTCGGCGATCGGCGGCCCGCTCGGCATCGCGCGCGCCTCGGGCCAGACCGCCGAAGCGGGGCTCCTGACCTTTGTGGGCTTTATCGCAACGGTCTCGACGGCGATCGGTTTGATCAACCTGTTCCCCATTCCGATCCTAGATGGCGGACATCTGGTGTTCTATGGTATCGAAGCGATTAAGGGCGAGCCGCTTGATCCGCGGTGGATCGAGTTCGGCATGAAAGTCGGCGTGGGCTTGATCTTGCTGTTGGTGCTGTTCGCGACCTACAACGACGTCGCGAAGCTGCTGACCGGTCTCGAGCCGGGTTGCTGACGCCGCGAAACGCGGTTCGGAGTGGGGTGCAGAATGGCTTTTGTCTGCGGGAGCGCGCGACGCGCGTCCGACGCGGCGCGGACCCTGGCGATCGCCCTGAGGGCGGCGGTTTTGGGCGCGGCCGTTATCGGGGCGGCGGGCTGGGCGGTCCTGACCCCGGCGCGCGCGCAAGTGACGCTGATCGCGGCCCAGGCCGTCATCAAAGACATCCAAGTCACCGGCTCGACCCGGATCGAGCGCGAAACCGTGATCGCGTTCCTGCAGCTGTCCCCCGGGGACGAGGCCGACCCGACCAAGATCAACGACGCGCTGAAGCGCATGTTCGCGACAGGGTTGTTCAAAGACATCAAGATCACCCAGCAGACCGACGGGGTCCTGCTGGTCGAGATCGAAGAAAACCCGATCATTAACGAAATCGCCTTCGAGGGAAATCGCTCGATCGAAGACCCGATCCTGCAGGCCCAAATCCGCTCGCGCCCGCGCACCGCGTTCACCCGCGCGCGCGCCGAGGCCGACGCTCAGGCGATCTTGGACCTCTATCGCGCCGACGGGCGGTTCGCCGCCGAGGTCGAGCCGGTCATCATCGAACGCAGCGAAAACCGCGTGGATCTGGTGTTCGAGATCACCGAAGGCCAAGAGGTCGGGGTCAGCGCGATCAACTTCATCGGCAACACCGAATATTCGGACCGTCGCTTGCGTCGCGCGATCCAGACCGAAGAAAGCGCGTTCTGGAAGCTGTTTACGCAGACCGACAATTACGATCCCGACCGCCTAGAGTTCGACAAGCAGCTGCTGCGCCGGTTCTATTTTGCGCGAGGCTATGCGGACTTCGAGGTGTTGTCTGCGACGGCTGAACTAAACACCGAGCGGACCGGGTTCTTCATCACCTTCACAGTTTCCGAGGGCGAGCAGTACGATGTCGGCGAGGTCGGCATGGTCGCGAAGGCCCCCGGCGTCGAGGCGGCGTCCTACGAAGACCTGATCGAGACCGACAGCGGCGACACCTACGACGCCGAGCTGGTCGAGCGGACCGTCCGCGAAGTGCAAGAGAGACTGGCGCGCGACGGCGTGAACTTCGTCAACGTGCGGCCGCGCGCGAACAAGCGGCGGGGCGAGGACGAGACCCCGCTGATCGACCTCACTTACGAGCTGGTGTCCGCGCCGCGGGTGTTCGTCGAGCGCATCGACATCGAGGGCAACGTCCGCACGCTCGACAAGGTGATCCGGCGCGAGTTCCAGTTCAGCGAAGGCGACGCCTTCAACGCGTTCCGGCTGCAGCAGAGCGAGCGCGACATCCGCGCGCTCGGGTTCTTCGGCAATGTCGACGTGTCGACCGAGCGCGGCAGCACGCCCGATCGGGTGGTGATCAAAACCACCGTCGAAGAACGCTCGACCGGGGACATCACCTTCGGCGTCGGCTTCTCGACCTCCGACTCCGTCGGCGGCCAGGTCAGCATCACCGAGCGGAACTTCCTCGGTCGCGGCCAGTTCGTCCGCGCCTCGGTCTCGGCGACGACCGAACGTCAGTTCTTCGATTTCCGGTTCCGCGAGCCCTATTTCCTCGACCGCGACGTGCTCGCCGGTTTCGATTTGTTCCATACAGAGATCGACAACCAAGACGAATCGTCGTTCGACACCCAGCGCACCGGCTTTAAGCCCGTCATCGGGTTCAACCTCGACGAACAGCAGCGCATCACCTTCTCGTACACCATCGAGCGCGACGAGATTAAAGACGTGCCCGACGACGCGTCGCCGTTGATCGAGCGCGACGTCGGTTCGCGGTTCCTGTCGAGCGTGGGCGCGACCTACACCTTCGACACGCGAGACAGCGCCACCCGCCCGACCGAAGGGCTGCTGCTGCGCGTGTCCGGCGACTTCGCGGGCCTGGGCGGCGACGCGCTGCATTTCAAATCGGAAGGGTCGATCACGGGCTACCGCTCGGCCTTTCGCGAAGACGTCGTGTTCAGTCTTGAACTCGCCGGCGGCGGCCTGTTCGGCTTCGGAAACGAGGACGATATCCGGGTCAACGACCGGTTCGAGCTCGGCGGCGACAGCTTCCGCGGCTTCGCCCGAAGCGGCGTCGGCCCGCGCGACACCAACACCCTGACCGTCGACGGCGACGTCGAAACGCTCGACGACGCGCTTGGCGGGAATTTCTACGCGATCACCCGCGCAGACGTGTCCTTCCCTCTGGGGCTGCCGGAGGAGTTCGGCTTGACGGGCGGCCTGTTCGCGGACGCCGGCACACTGTGGTCGCTCGAGGACAACGGCTACGACGCGCTCGACGCGAACGGCAACCCGGCCAGCTTTTCGGTCGATGACGAGCTCGCCCTGCGCGCCACCGTCGGCGCGAGCCTGTACTGGACCTCGCCGTTCGGCCCGCTCCGTCTCAACTTCGCGACGCCGCTCGTGAAAGAGGAGCAGGATGAAGAAGAGTTCTTCCGCTTCAGCGGCGGCACCCGGTTCTAAGCGCCGCAAGGCGCGGCGGGCGGCCGGCGCGGTCGCGGCGATCGCGGCGGCGTTCGGCGGGGCCGCCGCCGCACAGTCCAACGGTTTCGACGCCGGCGCGCCGGTTCCGGAGGGCTTTCGGATCGGAGGCGCCGCGCCCGCCGCGTCTGCGCCGAGCCGCATTCTGGTGATCAGCATCCAGCGGCTCTCGCGCGAGTCGCTGGCCGGGCGATCCATCGATCGCCAGGCGCAGCTCCTGCGCGAGGAAGTGCTCGCCGAGGTCGAAGCGCGCCAGCAAGCGCTGCGCGACGAGGAGCAGCGCCTGGCCGCCTCGCGAGACGACCTGCCGCGCGCCGAGTTCGAGGCCCAAGTCCAAAACTTCAAAGACGAATGGCGCAAGGTGCGCCGCGCCGAGCAAGAGGCCGTCGCGCGCCTGCAGAACGCGTTGCAAGAAGCGACGAAACGGTTTCGAGAGGCTCGTAACGCCGTGCTGACCGATCTCATGGCCCAGCACGAAGGCGCGGTGATGCTCGACGAAGCGAGCGTGGTGCTGAGCGCCTCGGCGCTGAACGTCACCGATGAGGCGATCCGCCGGCTCGACGTCGCCGCCCCGAGCATCGCCGTCGAGCTGCCCGCGCCCGACGCGTCGCTCGAGCCCGCCGACTGACCCCCGAACCGCCCGAGCCTGGTGCGCTAGCGCTTGCCCAAAATAGCCCTCTGGGCCAGACAGATCAGCGGCGAGGCGGGGCGCTCGGAGCTTCAGTCGGCTTTCGGCGCGCCGTCTGCCGTCGGTCGTGAGGTGGAGAACGGGCATGGAAGACAGGATGAGCGAGGGACGCGGCGACCAGGACGGCTCGGCTCAGCCGAGCGCTGCGCTCGACGTCGCCCAAATCATGCGGATGATCCCGCACCGCTACCCGTTCCTGATGATCGACGCCGTTCGCGACCTGCAGCGGGGCCAAAGCGCCGTCGGCGTCAAGAACGTCAGCATTGGCGAGCCCTATTTCCAGGGCCATTTTCCGCCTGAACCGATCATGCCGGGCGTGCTGCTGATCGAAGCCATGGCGCAGACCGCCGCCGTGCTCGTCGTCCACACCCTGGACCTGATCGACAAGGGCAAACTCGTCTACTTCATGACGATCGACAACACCCGCTTCCGCAAAAAGGTCGTCCCCGGCGACGTCGTCGAACTGCATGTAAAGGTCGAGAAAAGCCGCGGCCCTGTGTGGAAATTCCGCGGCGAGGCCCATGTCGGCGACACGGTCTGCGCTCAGGCGGACTTTTCGGCCATGATCGTCGACCCCCCCGAGAACCCGACCGGCGCGGCGGCATGACGGGCGCGGACCACCCCGCCCGATCGGGCGTCGTCATCCACCCCACCGCCGTCGTCGATCCCGCCGCGCGGCTTGGCGTCGACGTGACGATCGGCCCCTTCTCGGTCGTCGAGGCCGACGCGACCCTGGGCGACCGGGTCGAGATCAAATCCCATGTCGCGATCTCGGGCCTGACCGAAATCGGCGACGAGACGGTGGTGTATCCGTTCGCCTCGATCGGCTCGGCCCCGCAAGATCTCAAATATAAAGGCGAACGCACCCGGCTGGTGATCGGCGCGCGCAACCGCATCCGCGAACATGTGACCATGAACCCCGGCACCGAGGGCGGCGGCGGCCTTACCGAGGTCGGCGACGGCGGCCTGTTCATGATGGGCGCCCATGTCGGACATGACTGTCGGGTCGGCGACAACGTGATCCTGGCCAACAACGCGACGCTCGCCGGTCATGTGCGGGTGGGCGATTTCGCCGTGCTCGGCGGTTTGTGCGCCGTGCACCAGTTTTGCCGGATCGGCGCGCACAGCATGGTCGGCGGCATGACCGGCGTCGAAAAAGACGTGATCCCGTTCGGTTCGGTGCTGGGCAACCGCGCGGCGCTCGGCGGGCTGAACGTCATCGGACTGAAGCGGCGGGGCTTTGATCGCGAGACCATCCATGCGCTCCGCCGGGCCTATGACCTGTTGTTCTATGGCGACGGCGTTCTGGCGGATCGGGTGACGGTGGTCGCCGAAACCTATCCGGACGTCGCGCCGGTGCAGGAGATCGTCGCCTTCGTGCGGGCCGACAGCTCTCGGTCCTTCTGCACGCCGCGCGACGCCTGAGGCCCCGGGCGTGGCCGACGGGACCGACAGGGCGGCCGACACCGCGGCGCCCCGCGCGACGGCCCGACCGCTCGGCGTCATCGCCGGCGGCGGCGCGCTGCCTCGGCTGGTGGCCGAAGCCGAGCGACGGGCCGGGGGGGACGCCTTTGTCGTGGCGCTCGCCGGAGCGCCCGGAGACTGGGTGCGCGACTACCCCCACGCGCCCTGCGGTCTCGGCCAGGTCGGCAAGCTGTTCCGCGCGCTCAGAACCGCCGGGTGCGAGCGGGTCTGCTTCGCGGGCGGGCTCTCGCGGCCGAGCCTCGCCAGCCTGCTCCGCGCCTTCGACCTCACCGCGCTGAAGGTGGCCGCCGAGGCGTTTCGACTCATGCGCCGCGGCGATGACGGCATGCTGCGGGGCTTCGCCGACATCTTCGAACGGCGCGGTTTTCGCCTGATCGGGGCCGCCGAACTGCTCGGCGATTTGCTCGCCCCCGAGGGGCCGCTCTCGGCGCGCGCGCCCGACGCGGCGGATCTGGCGGACATCGGCCGCGCCGCGGACATCGTCGCCGCGCTTGGCGCGGTCGATGTGGGCCAGGGCGCTGTGGTGGCGCGCGGGCGCTGTTTGGCGGTCGAAACCGTGCAAGGCACCGATGCGATGCTGGCGACGCTGGCCGGCGACGCGCGACGCGGCGGGGCGCCGATCCCCTCGGGGGCGCTCTACAAAGCGCCGAAACCCGGGCAAGACATGCGCTTCGACGTGCCCGCGATCGGGCCCGAAACCGTGGCGCGCGCCAAAGCCGCCGGGCTGAACGGCGTGGCGGTGCGGGCCGGCGGCGTGTTCGTCCTCGACCCCGGCGCGACGGCCGCCGCCGCCGACCGCGCCGGCCTGTTTGTGTACGGACACGCCCCGGCCGACCTCGACGCGGAGCCGTCGACGTGAGCGCGCGGCCCCTGAAACTCTTCCTGATCGCCGGCGAAGCCTCGGGAGACCGGTTGGGCGCGGCGCTGATGCGCGGGTTGAAAGCCGAACTGGCCGAGCGCGGCCAGCCGGACCGGCTGGACTTCGAAGGCGTCGGCGGCGGCGCGATGGCGGCCGAGGGGCTGACCTCGCGCTTTCCGATCAACGATATCGCCGTGATGGGCGTCGCCGAAGTGCTGCCGCGCCTGCCGACGATCCTGCGGCGGATCCGCGAAACGGTCGACGGGGTCATCGCCGCGCGTCCGGACGCGGTCGTGACGATCGACGCGCCGGATTTCGGGCTGCGCGTCGCGCGCAAAGCCGGGGCGGCCCTGGGCGACGCCACCACCTTCATCCATTTCGTCGCGCCCAGCGTTTGGGCCTGGCGGCCGAAACGCGCCGAGAAAATGGCGCGCTCGGTCGATCATTTGATGGCGCTGCTGCCTTTCGAGCCGCCCTACTTCCACCGGGTCGGCCTGTCCTGCGATTTTGTCGGCCATCCGATCGTCGAGGCGACGGACGGCGTCGATCCGTCGGACCGCAGCCTCCGCGCCGAGATCGGCGTGGCCGACGACGCGCCTTTGGTGCTCGCCCTGCCGGGCAGCCGGCGCAGCGAGGTGTCGCGCCTGGCCGAGCCGTTCGGGGCCGCGCTCGGCATGTTGGCGCGCCGACGGCCCAATCTTCAGGTGGCGCTGCCGGTGGCCGAAACCATCGCCGACACGGTGATCGACGCCGTGGCCGACTGGCCGGTCCGCCCGCACCTGATCGATCCCCGCGGGCGCAGCTTCGCCGAGGCCGAACGTCGAAAATTCCAGGCCATGGCGGTCGCCGACGCGGCGCTGGCCGCGTCGGGCTCGGTCTCGCTCGAACTCGCGGCCATGCGGACGCCGACGGTCGTCGGCTATCGAACGGGCGCGATCACCGCGGCCATCGTGCGTCGGATGCTGAAGATCGACACGGCGACGTTGACTAATCTGATCACCGACACGCGGACGGTGCCCGAATTCCTGCAGGAGCGCTGCCACCCCGAAGCGTTGTCCGGGGCGCTCGACAGGCTGCTCGACCCGAACGCGCCGGAGCGCGCGGCGCAGCTCGCCGCCGCCGACGAGGCGCTGCGGCAGCTCGGTCGGGGCGGCCCCTCGCCGTCTCGGCGCGCGGCGCGGTCGGTCTTGGCCGCGATCGACCGCGGCGCCGATCCGACCGCCGAGCGCGCCGCGCCGGCCGATTGACCGGCGCGTTTCGGCTCAGCGCTGATCCATCGGCACATAGTCGCGCGACGGCGCGCCGGTATAGAGCTGCCGCGGCCGGCCGATCTTTTGCTCGGCGTCTTCGCGGCTCTCCTTCCATTGCGCGATCCAGCCGACGGTCCGCGCCAGGGCGAAGATCGCGGTGAACATCGAGGTCGGGAAGCCCATCGCGTTGAGAATGATGCCCGAATAGAAATCCACGTTCGGGTACAGCTTCTTCTCGACGAAGAATTCGTCCTCGAGAGCGATCTTTTCCAGCTGTTGCGCGACGCGCAGGGTCTCGTCATGTTCGACGCCGAGCGTGTCGAGCACTTGATGCGCGACTTTCTGCATCACCTTGG
>CAZBIG010000055.1:0-1976 GCA_964491865.1 uncultured Neomegalonema sp.
CCTCGGCCGTCGCGGCCCCGCCGAGCGGGCCGAAGCGGGCGAGCTCCGGCGCCGCGGCGGCGATCGTCAGTTCCACCGACGGGGCCTCGGCCCCCAGGGGCGCGAAACGCGCCGTTCCCGCGGCGGCGACCCGGGCGCCGGCCCCCTCGGCGCGCAGCGCGTCGAGCCGCAGCGCCGAGACCGCCCGGTCGAACAGGCCCTCGGCCTCGAGGCGCGGCGCCGGGCCGAGCGCGGCCGTCGCGGGCGCGGCGTCGAACCGGGCCCCGTCGACCGTCAGATCGAGCGTGAAGGGGACGCGCTCGTCGCGCCGCAGCAGCGCGGTCGCGGTCAATCGCGCGGCGTCCGCCGCGGCGCCGGGCAGGGCCGGGCGCGCGAGCCGCGCGTCGAGCGCCAGCGCCGGCGCCGATCGCCGTCCCGACAGCCGAGCCTCGGCCCGGGCGCCGGCGAGATCCGCGCCGATCAGCGCGCCGAGGCCCTCGGGGTCGAGCGCCTCGGCCGAGAAGGTCGCCTCGACCGCGTCTTGATCGAGGCCCACGATCCCCGAGCCGGTCAGGCGCGCCGCGGCCGCCGTGAGATCGAACGCCTCGATCGCCAAACGGCGCGGCGCGGCGGGGGCGACCGCGTCGGGGTCGAGCGGACCTTGTTCGGAAAGCGCGGCCGACAGCGCCACGCGCGGCCCGAGCAACCGCGCCAGGGTCTCGTCGGCGAAAGACAGCGCCTCGAGACCGCCGGACAGCGCCGCATGCGCGACGCCGTCGGCGTCCGCGCCGGTCACCACCAGCGCGAGGCGACCCCGACCGGCGCCGTCGATCCCGGCCAGGGCGAAAGCGGGCGCCGCATCGGTCAGCGTCGCGGTCAGCCGCGCGTCGTAGGGGCCCTCCAGCGCCGGCGCGCGCGCGGCCCCGTCCAGGTCGAAAGCGCGCGCGACGAGGGACAGGCGCTCGAGCGCGACCGCGTCGGCGCGCGCGACGCCCGAAGCCTCGAGCCGCGGCGCCGGGCCGACCAGCCGCGCGGCGTCGGGGTCGGCCAGCGCCAGGCCCGAGAACGCGGCCGTCGCGTCGAACCGGCTCGCGTCGGCGCCGTTCGCCTCGGGCCCCGCCGCGATCATGAGCCGCGCGCGGGTCAAGCGCCCGAAATCCCCCGAGACGTCGTCGAGCGCGGCTTCGACCCTGAGATCGGGCGCGCTGAGCGCGCCGTCCGCGCTGAGCGCGCCGTCCAGGCCGCCGAGCGCGTCGAGCCCGATCAGCGCGGCCAGCGCCGTCGGATCGGGCGCGGCGAGCCGCCCGGTCAGGGCGATCCGGTCCGCGGGCCGGTCGATACGGCCTTCGGCCGAGAGCGCCAGGGCCCGGCTGGCGAGCGTCAGCCGCCGCAGCGCGATCGCGCCGTCCGCGGGCGCGGCCAGGTCGGCCTCGAGGCGCGCGGCGCCCGACGCCGGCGAATCGGCCCCGTCCGCCGCAACGCCGTCGGTTCCGGCGCCGCCCTCGGTCCCGGCCGCCGCGGCCTGCGCCCAAGCCGGCGCGCGCGGTCCCGCCGCCAGACGCGCCGACAGCGCCAGCGCCGTCGTCGGGGTCCATTGCGCCCGTCCGTCGGCGTCGAGGTCGAGGGCCTCGGCCGCGTCCACGGCCAGGGCGTAGTCGAGCCCCGCCGCGCCGCCCTCGGCCTTCAGGGACACGCCGAGCGACGACGCCGCCGGCGCCCCAAGCAGCGCCCCGGCCAAACCGCCCGGGGTCTCCTCGGCGCGCAATGTCAGATCGAGCCGGTCTGCGGCGAAATCGAACGCGCTGTCCAACCGCACCGAGAGCGCCGGGCCGCCGTCCGTCCGCTCGGCGTCGAGCCGCGCCGACTGGGCGTCGCCGATATCGACAAAACGTCCTGTCAGGCGGAATGCGGCCGCTTGGCTTGACGCCGCTTGGCCCGACGCCGCTTGGCCCGACGCGGCTTGGCCCGACGCGGCTTGGCCCGACGCGGCTTGGCCC
>CAZBIG010000055.1:2076-11625 GCA_964491865.1 uncultured Neomegalonema sp.
CGCTTGGCCCGACGCGGCTTGGCCCGACGCGGCTTGGCCCGACGCGGCTTGGCCCAACAGCGGCGCGCCGAGCACGAGCTCGTCCACGGCCAGCTCCTCGAGCGCGAGCGCGATCGGCGGCCGCGGCCAGGCGAACGCCAATCCGGCTTCGGGATCGTCGACCGACGGCGGATCGCCGCGGGCGACCGGGGCCCGAGAGATCTCGAGACGCTCGGCGGCGATGCGGGGGAAGCGCACCGTCCCGCCCAACGCGGCGCGGGCGTCCCAGGTCACCGACAGCTGTGCGGCGCTGAACCAGGCTCCCTGGTCGTCGCGGATCTCGAGGGTCTCGATGAAGGTTTCGCCGCCGTCCCGGCTCTCGATGCGGCCGAGCTCGATCTCGAACTCGCCCGGCGCGTTCAGTTGGCTGACGGCGTAGCGCAGCAGCCGGGCCCAGGACCCTTCATCGGCCAGCTGCGCGGCGGCCGGCGACGGCGCCAGACCGGCCCAGAGCGCCGCCGCTCCGGCGATCAGCGCGCTGGTCCTCTGTCGGCGGGGCATGACGCGAACTCCTGAACGGGGCGATGTCGGTTAAGATGTCGATTAAAACGCCTGACCCACCCCTACATAGAGTTGGACCGGCTCGTCGACCTCTCGGGGATCGAGCGGGGTCGCCAGGTCGACGCGCAGCGGCCCGAGCGGGCTCTGATAGCGCAGGCCCAGGCCGACGCCGTAGACCAGATCTTCGAGCCCCAAATCGAAGGCGTCGCGCGCCACCGCGCCCGCCTCGACGAACGGGACGACGCCGATCGTGGGCGTCGCCGCGATCCGCAGCTCGACGCCCGCGTCGTAAGCGGTGAGGCCGCCGATCGGCTCGTCCTCGTCGTCGAGCGGGCCGATCAAGCGGGCGCCGAACCCGCGGACCGAGCCGCCGCCGCCCGCATAGGCGCGGCGGTTGGCGGGCACGTCGCCGAGCGACGCGCCGGTCAGCGTCTCGGCCCGGGCGCGGACGGCCGCGACGAACCGGGCCTTCGGATCTAGCCGCTGATAGGCCGAGCCGCTGGCCGAGAGCGCCAGGAAGCCCACCCCCACGCCGTCGGTCGCGCCGCCCCAAGGCGTCGCCGAGACGGCCGCGCGCGCGCCCCGGGTGGGGTTCAGCAGATCGTCCGAGCCGTCATAGGACAGGGTCGCGGGGACCCCGAGCAGATAGCTGAACTCGGGGCCGGCGCCGTCTCCCTCGTCGATCTCCGCCGCCTCGCCCGACAGGCCGAGGGTCGCCGACCAGCGATCCGAGAGCCGCCGCTCCAACCCGACCCGCGCCTCGGCGCTCAGGCCTTCGAAGGCCTCGTTGTCGTCGCGCGCCAGACGGGCCTCGGCCAACAGCGCCTGATCCGGATCGCGAAAGCGGGGTTTGCGAAAATCGAGGTCGAGGTCCTGCAGTTCGAGCGCGGCGGTGGTCGCGACCCGCAGGCGCTCGGCGCGGCCGAACAGGTTGCGGTGCTCCCAAAAGGCCGAGGCGCCCGGGCCGTCGGCGGTGTTGAAGCGCAGCCCGCCTCCGACGCTGCGGGGGGGCGCTTCAACCAATGTCAGGGTGGGCCGGACGACGCCGTCGCGCGCGGGCGCGGGCTCGGGCAGGGTCGCCTGGGCGGCGCGGAACAGCCGCGTCGCCGCCAGCGCGCGCTCGACGCGGCGCAGCGCCGGCAGCGAGGCGGGCGCGCCCTCGAGCTCGGCGGCGTAGCCTTCGATGAAATCCGGCGCGACCCGTTCCGCGCCGTCGATCCGCACCGGGCCGAAGGCGACCTCAGGCCCGGCCGCGATGCGCGATTCGACGCGCAGCGTTTTCGTCTCGAAATCGGCCACGGCGTCGCGCGGGCCGAGCGCCGCGTAGGGGCGGCCATTGGCGCGCAGCGTCTCGAGCGCGCGGTTTTCGGCGTCGAGAATGTCGGCGCTGCGGGCCGGCCCGCCGGTCTCGGGCGGGGTCGTCGGGTCGACGGGGCGCGACCCCGGCGGGGTCTCAATCCGGATGTCGAACCGCTCGAGCGTGAAGCGCGGGCCGCGGGCGACCTGAAACGCCACGCGCGGCAGGTCCGGGTCGGCGGCGTCCTCGGCGCCGTTCTCGGCGCCAGTTTGGGCCCTGTTCTCGACGCTGTCTCCAGCGGTGTTCTCGGCCGCGTCCTCGGTCTCGCCGGCGTCGGCGTCGCGCGCCGGCGCGACGTCGGCGACCACCCGACCCTCGAAATACCCCTCGGACCGAAGCGCTCGGGTCAGCCGATCCTCGTCGGCGCGGGCCCGTCGGCGCAGCGCGATCTCTTCGGGCGCGTCGCCGCGTTGGCGCGCGACGGTCTCCGAGGCGCCGCGCAGGATCTCAAGCAGATCCTCGGGCGCGTCGCCCTCGGCGAACTCGAACGAGACCGCGTAGACGATCGGATCGGGAAACGGGTTCAACGCGTCGGCCAGCCGCTCGACGCGGCTTTCTTCGGGCGGCGCCAGTCCGCCGCGCGGCGCGCCCGCCGGGTCCGCCAGCCCCAGGCTGGCGCACCCGCCCAGCAGGCCAAGCCCGCCGAGCGGCGCGGCGAGCAGCAGGCGGCGACGCAGCAGTCGGTGCAATCGTGGACGGCGGGGCGCATGGGTCATGCCCCCTGCCTGGCACGCAAAGGGTTAACGAACCTTAAGGCGGGCTTATTCGATGAGCAGCGATCGGGTGCGTGTCGCGCGCGGATCCGAGATCACCGGCTCGCGCCCGCCCCTGAGGATCGAATTGCCCTCGTAGAGCGTGCGCTGGTCGATCGCGGGCGGATCGAGCCAGTCGCTCTCGCGGATTTGGCCGCTCTGGCCATAGGCGTCGAGGGCGTTTTGGTAGCAGGCCTTCCGGATGACGTCTTCGGCGACGCCGCTGTCGAGCGCCAGCTGCGCGGTCTTCGGCACGCCAAGGCAATCGGAGATGCCCCAGTCGCAGGCGCTGTCGACGATGATGCGTTCGGGGCCGTAGCTTTTCAGGATCTCGACCATCCGCGCGTTGCCCATTTTCGTCGACGGATAGATCGAGAACCCCGCCCAATAGCCCCGTTGCAGCACCTCGCCGACGGTTTCTTCGTTATTGTGATCGATGATCACTTTGGACGGGTCCACGCCCATCTCTTCGCACACGTCCATCGAGCGGCTGGTGCCGCGTTTTTTGTCGCGGTGCGGGGTGTGGACCATCACCGGCAGGTCCAATTCTTTCGCCAGCGCGAGTTGAGCGCGAAAGTATTTGTCTTCGAGCGGCGTCTGTTCGTCATAGCCGATCTCGCCAATCGCCACGACGCCTTCCTTCAGCGCGAAGCGGGGCAGCCATTCCATCACGCCCTCGGCCAATTCTTCGTTATTGGCCTCTTTCGAGTTCAGCCCGACGGTGCAGTAGTGCCGGATGCCGAACTGTCCCGCGCGGAAGCGCTCCCACCCGACGATGGTCGACAGGTAATCGACATAGGTGCCGACGAAGGTGCGCGGCTGGCCGATCCAGAAAGCCGGCTCGATCAGCGCGACCACCCCGGCGGCGGCCATCGCTTCATAATCGTCGGTGGTGCGGCTGATCATGTGCGCATGCGGGTCGATGAACATCATCGGGCGATCTCCGCGTTGGGCAGAACGGGGGCGGCGGGCTGCGCCGCGGCGAGGCGGTCGGCCACGACCTCCCACGTCAGCGACCCGTCGGCGACGGCGGCCGCTTCCGGCGACCCCTCGACCAGCGCGCGCGCCGGCGCATGATCGGTTCCCGCCAGCGCCAGCGCGACGCCCTGCCGGTCGAGCGCGTCGCCCGAGAAGGCTCGGGCCAGGTCGTCCATGGCCCCGTCGGCGTCGGCGAACGGCCCGACGCAGCGCCAAAGCTCCGGCGTCACGGGGCGGCCCGCGGCCCAGCGCTCATGGGCGAGCTCGCGCATGATCACCGCCAGCTCGGGGTTCGCGCGCGCGTCGAGCCCGACGACGGGCGCCAGCGGCGACCCGACGAACAGCGCCTTCAGCACCATGTGGTTCCAGCGATGCTGATCGAAGTGATCGCGCGGATAGGGGTTGCGGTGGGCGATCGCTTCGAACACGGCCTTGATGTTCGAGCGCAGGCCCTCGCCGGCCTCGAAGGCGAGGCTGGCCGGATCCGGATAGAGCGGCAGCCCGCGATAAAGGGTGATCATCTCGGCGGCGTCCGCGGTGCGGCGCAGATCCTTGAACGTCTCGGCGAACGCGCGCGCGCCTTGGAAGCTCAGCAGGCCGGCCAGCCGCGCGGCGCCGTCGACGCTCAGGCCGCGCGGATCCCAGCCGGGCCGCGCGGTTTCGGCGGCGCGCAGGTCCGCGTCGGTGAGCGCCAAGTCCGCTTTGCCCAGCCGTCGCGGGGCGAGGCCGAGGAAGATATGAAGATCGCGTTCCGCGCCCGAGGGCAGCGCCGAAAGCTGCGCGTCGAACCAGGCCCCCTGATCGCTGGCGGCGCGCAGGACCCAGTCGCGGAGCAGGGTCGCCGGGTCGGACATGGCTGTCTCCAGGGCAAACGTCGGATCTCGTGTCGCGCGATCGGCGGGCGTCTCGCACGACGGTTGCGCGACGGCCTGCAAGAGCCTCGCCAGAGCGTTCCGGGAACGGGCGCGCGGGGCCCCTCGCATGAAAAAGCCCGCCGTCGCCGGCGAGCCTTAGAGATCGCGCCGATCAGACCTTATTGGGAGATCTTAATACCCGACTTGGTCAGCGCGCGCACCATACGGCGGCCGATCGGCATGTATTGCGTGCGCTGCTCCGCCCACATCTTGTTGATCGTGCCGGCGTCGGCTTCGCTGTTGGTCTTCTTGACCTCGATGCGGTGCAAGGTCCGCGCGAGCTTCTTCGACGCGGCGATTTCGGCGTCGGTCAGCTTGGTGTCGGTGGTCTCGGCCATGTCAGGCTCCTTCCTCGTAGAAAGCGGCTGCACGATCTCGGGCGTCCCGAGTCGTGTCAAGCTGGGTTCTTCAACTTCGCAAAGATAAAAAAGTAAAGGTCAAATCGCGGGGTTGTACACGCCGTATTCGTCGCAGGCGCCGGCCGAGCGGCGCGCCGGTCGATTTCAGGTCTCCGCGGCGACGCCGACGGCCCGTTCCGCAGGACCCCGCGGCGTCGGTCCGGGTGCGCGGCGGCGCGAACTGTGCCACGCTTAGCCCCGAACGTCGCGCGCCGCGGCGCGCTTTCGGCGCTTGAAAAGGGAGAACTCAGATGACCGAAACCAGCTCCGCCGTGATCGTCGCCGCCCGCCGCACCGCCATCGGCGGCTTCGGCGGGGGGCTGCGCGACGTGGCGCCCGTCGATCTGGGGATCGTCGCCGCGAAGGCCGCGCTCGAGAGCGCCGGCGTCGCCGGCGAAGAGGTTCAGGCCGCCGTCTTCGGCAATGTGATCCATACCGAACCGCGCGACATGTATCTGTCGCGCGTCGTCGCGATGGGGGCCGGCGCGCCCAAGGAGGCGCACGCGCTGACGGTCAACCGGCTGTGCGGCTCGGGGCTTCAGGCGGTGGTCTCGGCGGCGCAGATGGTGATGTTGGGCGACGCGACGGTCGCGCTCGCGGGCGGGGCCGAAAGCATGTCGCGCGCGGGCTATCTGCTTCCGGCGGCGCGGTGGGGTCAAAAAATGGGCGACGCCGGCGCGGTCGACATGATGCTCCAGGCGCTGCACGACCCGTTCGGCCACGGCCATATGGGCGTCACGGCCGAGAACGTCGCCAAGCGCTACGGGATCAGCCGCGAGGAGCAGGACGCCTTCGCGCTCGAGAGCCAGCGCCGCGCCGCCGCGGCCATCGAAGCGGGCCGTTTCGAAGCGCAAATCGCGCCGGTCGAGATCCAAGGGCGCAAGGGCGTCACGATCGTGGCCGAAGACGAGCATGTCCGCAAAGACGCGACGCTCGACGACATGCGAAAGCTGCGTCCGGTGTTCCAGAAAGACGGGTCGGTCACCGCGGGCAACGCGTCGGGCATCAATGACGGCGCCGCGGCGGTGGTGTTGATGAGCGCGAACGAGGCGGCGCGGCGCGGCGCGGCTCCGATGGCGCGGATCGTCGCCTATGGGTTGGCCGGGGTCGAGCCGTCGGAAATGGGCATGGGGCCCGCGCCGGCCTCGCGCCAGGCGCTGGCGCGCGCCGGATGGTCGGCTGGCGATCTGGACGTGATCGAGTCGAACGAAGCGTTTGCGGCGCAGGCTTGCGCGGTCACGAAAGAACTCGATCTCGACCCGGCCAAAGTGAACCCGAACGGCGGCGCGGTGGCGCTCGGTCATCCCATCGGCGCCTCGGGCGCGGCGATCCTGACCAAGCTGCTGCACGAGCTGAAGCGGACCGGCGGATCGAAGGGGCTCGCCACCATGTGCATCGGCGGCGGTCAAGGCATCGCGCTGGCGGTCGAGGCGATGGCCTAAGCGACAGCGGCGCGCCGCCGCCCCCGTCGCGTCCCGCCCTCCGCGGCCGCCCTCTCGTCCTCCCTGCGCGTCCCCCCTGCGCGTCCCCCCTGCGCGTCCCCCTTGCGCGGCGCGCGGGGTTCGGGCTTCGATCGTAGGAAACTCTCCACGCGGACGCGGCGCCATGCTGATCAAGACCCCCTATCTGCTGTTCCTCGGCGACGCGCCGGACCCGCTGGCCGCCAAAGTGGCCCAGGGGGTGAAAGACTGGCGGCCGGAACACGCCCTCGGCCAGTTCCGCATGGCGGGCTGCCAAGCGGATCTCGGGATCCCGGATCTGAGCCTCGCCGAGGCCCGCGCCGCCGGGGCCGAAACCTTGGTGATCGGCGTGGCCAATCGCGGCGGCGTGATCTCCGACGCGTGGATCGCGATCCTGCTCGACGCGCTCGAGGCCGGCTTCGACCTGGCCGCCGGGCTCCACAATCGTCTGGTCGACACGCCGGTGTTGAAAGCCGAGGCCGAGCGTCTCGGCCGCCGCTTGATCGACGTGCGCTATCCGAGCGAGAGCTACCCGATCGGCGACGGGCGCAAGCGCGCGGGCAAGCGCCTGTTGCCGATCGGCACGGACTGCTCGTGCGGGAAAATGTACACGACCCTGGCGCTGGCCCGCGCGATGGCCGCGGCCGGGCGCAAGGCGACCTTTCGCGCCACGGGGCAGACCGGGATCTTCATCGAAGGCTCGGGCGTGCCGCTGGACGCGGTGGGCGCGGATTTCATCGCCGGCGCGATCGAGGCCCTGTCGCCCGACAACGACCCAGATCACTGGGACATGATCGAGGGCCAGGGCTCGTTGCACCACCCGTCTTTCGCCGGGGTGACCGCCGGGCTGATCCACGGCGCGCAGGCGGACGCGCTGGTGCTGTGTCACGAGCCCACCCGCGCCCATATGCGCGGCCTGCCAAGCTATCCGATCCCGTCGCTCGACGAGACCATGGACCTGGCGCTGCGCCTCGCGCGGCTCACCAATCCGAGCGCGCGGTTCGTCGGCGCGGCCGTCAACACCGCCAAGCTCGACGCGGCCGCCGCCGCCGAGACGCTCGCCGACATCGAACAGCGCATCGGCCTGCCGACGGTCGATCCGGTGCGCACGGGCGTCGACCGCTTGGTCGCGCAGCTCGACTGAGCGCAGCCCGTCAGAGTCCGTCGCCGCGACCGACCCCGGCCCGCCGCATCGCGCCGACCAGGATCCAGCGGATCAGCCGGATCAGGCCGCTCGAGAACAGGCCGATGAACAGCAGCAACGCCGATTTCGGCCCGAGTTCGCCCAAAAGCGTCGCGTAGGCTTGATCGGCGAAGGCGGGAAAGGCGCTTTCGAGGAACTGCGCCGCCGCGCGCAGCACGTCGCTGGCGAGGCGGACCAGCATGCCGAACGTCGGCACCTGCGCGATCGCCAGCCACATGTAGACGGCGAAGGCGAGCAACACCTCGAAGATCAAGGTGCCGGCCGACAAAACGACGCCGATCGCCGCGCGCCGTAAAATGCTTCCGATCCCGCCCATGGCCGTCCCCCGAGTCTCGCGCCGTCGCGTCTTCGTGTGTCCTGCGCGCGCCCGATCGGGTCAACGCGCCCGACGCGTCGCGCGTTCCCGCGCGGCGTCGTCGTGTCTTTTCGGCGGACCCCCAGCGCGCCGCGCGATTTGCGCGACGCCCGGCGAAGCCGCTAGCATCTCCGCCATCGGTTTCAAGAACGGCTCTCTCATGACGATTTCCGCATTTCCCCGCCTTGGCCCAGCCCAGTACGACGCGCCCGAAATGGCGCGCGCCGGGGCCAATCACGTGCCGCTCAGCCCGGTCTCGTTTCTGCGCCGCACCGCCTTGACGCACCCCGAGCGCACGGCGGTGGTCCACGGTTTCGGCGAGGCTGCGCTGCGTCGGACCTGGCGCGAGACCGAAGCGCGGTGTCGTCGCCTCGCGTCGGCGCTGGCGTCGCGGGGCGTGGGCCGGGGGGATACGGTGGCCGTCATGGCCCCCAACATCCCCGCGTTCCTCGAGGCGCATTTCGCCGCGCCGATGCTGGGGGCGGTGCTGAACGCCATCAACATTCGCCTCGACGCCGATCTGGTCGGGTTCATGCTGTCGCATGGCGAAGCCAAGGTGTTTTTGGTCGACGGCGAGTTCGCCGACACGGCGGCCAAGGCCGTCGCGGGACTGCCCGCCGAGGAGCGGCCCCTGATCGTCGACATCGACGACCCGGTCTGGGAGGGACCCGCCGACGGCGCGCGGCCGCGGATCGGCGCGCTCGAGTACGAAACGCTGTTGGCCGAGGGCGATCCGAGCTTCGTCGGCCCTTCGCTCGACGACGAATGGGCGGCGATCACGCTCAATTACACGTCCGGCACGACCGGCGATCCGAAGGGCGTCGTCTACTCGCACCGCGGGGCGTATCTGAACGCGCTCGGCAATGCGGTGACTTGGCCGATGCCGCATTTCCCCGCTTACCTCTGGACGCTGCCGATGTTCCACTGCAACGGCTGGTGCTTTCCGTGGACGATCACCATGCTGGCGGGGACCCATGTCTGTCTGCGCCGGGTCGAGGCGGGGCTGATTTTCCGGGCGCTCGCCGAGCATGGGGTCACGCATCTGTGCGGCGCGCCGATCGTGATGGCCATGCTGGCCGATACGCCGGTGGATCAGCGGCCGGCCTTTTCGCAGAAGGTCGCCATGATGACGGCGGCCGCCTCGCCGCCCGCGGCGGTGCTCGAGCGGATGGCGGCGATCGGGATCGACGTCACCCATGTCTACGGCTTGACCGAGGTTTATGGGCCGGCGGTGGTTTGCGCCTGGAACCCCGAATGGTCGGCGCTGCCGATCGCCGAACAGGCGCGGATCAAGGCGCGCCAAGGCGTGCCCTACGAGGTGCAAGAGGATCTGATGGTCGCCGATCCGGACAGTCTGGCGCCGGTTCCGTCGGACGGCGAGACGCTGGGCGAGATCTTCATGCGCGGCAACGTGGTGATGAAGGGGTATCTGAAAAATCCCGAGGCGACGGCCAAGGCCTTCGCCGGCGGCTGGTTCCACACCGGCGATCTGGCGGTGCGCCACCCGGACGGATATGTCGAGATCAAGGACCGCTCGAAGGACATCATCATCTCGGGCGGCGAGAACATCTCGTCGATCGAGGTCGAAGAC
>CAZBIG010000056.1:0-11536 GCA_964491865.1 uncultured Neomegalonema sp.
GGGCGCCCCCCGCCGCGCCTCAAACGCCCTCGGCGGCGCGCGCCGCCGCGTCTGAAACGACCGAGACGGCCCGGTCGAGCTCGGCGCCCGGACAGGACGACGCGACGTCGCGCGCCGCGAATATCGCCGCCGCGACCAAAACCGAGCCGACGGCCCCTGCGCGGCCGCGTCCGGTGCTGGTGCGGTCGCTCGGCGACCGTTTCGAGACCGCGCTTCAGGAACCCGAACGCGATCTCTTCCTGACCCCGACATTAGCTCTGCCGTCGAAAAACCCGCGCGCTTTCGAGGCGACCACCCGCCAGCGCGGCGCGCTCGCCCCGACCGAGCCGGCCCCGGCCAGCGAGGCCGGCAAGCGTCGCGCCGACAATCTGACCCTGCTCTGGGCCGCCGACGTCGCCGATAAGCTGCGAGAAGCCGATCCGGACGTGTCGGTGTTCTGCAATCTCTCGATCGAGAGCCTGCGCCATCCGGGCTTCCTCGACGGCCTGGTCGATTTTCTCGGCTCGGGCCCCGAGCCGGCGCGCGGCCTCGTGATCGAGCTCAGCCAGCTCGATCTGGGCGCCCTCGGGCCGGAAGACGCCGCGGCGGTGGGCCGTCTGTCGGCTGCGGGCGCGCCGCTGTCGCTGGACCAGGTGGTCGACTGGTCGGTCGATATCGACCGTCTGGCCCGGCTCGGCTTCCGCTATCTGAAGCTCGAAAGCGTCGAGTTCCTCGAGCGGGTGCGCGCGGCGGGCGGCTCGGCGCAGCGCCTGCTCGCCGCGTTCGACCGGATCGGGTTGCAGTTGATCGTCGAGAAGATCGAGACCGAGGCCGAGCTCGACGACGTCCTGGTGGCCGGCGCGCGGCTGGGGCAGGGCGGCGCCTTGGCCGCGCCCCGACGCGTGAAGGCGGCCTGAGGCGCAGCGGCGGGGCGCATTGACCCCCGCCTCATGCGACTGTAGCTCGCGGGCGACCGCCGCGTCGCGGCCAATCCCGGAGAGCGCCATGACCGCTGAAATCGATCCGTCCACGGCGCCCCAAACCGCGTCGCCCACCCGCCTGATCGAGCGTTTCGACGAGATCTCGGACGGCTACGGCGTTTTGCTTTGCGACCTTTGGGGCTGCTACCACAACGGCGTGACCCCTTATCCGGCGGCGGTGGCGGCGCTGCAGGCCTATCGCCGGCGCGGCGGGCGCGTGATCCTGCTGACCAATGCGCCGCGGCCCTCGAACGCGGTGCGGTCCCATCTCGCGAGCATGGGCGCCCCGGAGGATTCGTTCGACGCGGTGATCTCTTCGGGCGACGCCACGCGCGCCGAAGTGGCGTCCGGACGGTTCGGGCGTCGGCTGCATCTGGTCGGACCGGAACGCGACGCGCCGATCTGGGAAGGGCTCGACATTGAAGCGCGGCCCCTGGCCGAGGCCGAGGCCGTGCTCTGCACCGGCCTGTTCGACGACATGACCGAGACCCCGGCCGACTACGCTGATTTGGTGCGCGAAGGCGTCGCCCGCGATCTGCCCTTCGCCTGCGCCAATCCGGACGTGATCGTCGACCGGGCCGAGCGCCGGCTCTACTGCGCGGGGGCGATCGCCGCCGACTACGCCGCGGCGGGGGGGCGCGTGTTCTACTTCGGCAAGCCGCACGCGCCGATCTATCGCCTGGCGCTCGACACCGCCGAAGTCCTGGCGCCCGGCGTGGCGCGCCAAGCCGTGCTCGCCATCGGAGACGGGGTCGACACCGACGTTTTGGGGGCGGCCGATGCGGGTCTCGACTGCGTTTTCGTGTCCGGCGGGTTGGCGGCGGCCGAGGTGGGCGATGATCCGGAGCGACCGGACCCGACGCGCCTGACGCAATATCTAGCGGCTCGCAACCGCTCGCCACGCTATACCATTGGTCGTCTGCGATAGAAACTGTCTCAAATGACACGTTTTGCGTTATTTCCTTTCGTCACCGTCTTGTGCGCCGCGGTGATTTCGGTCAGTCTCAGGTTCAGGGGCGATGACGCGGCCGGCCGCAACCGCCGTCGGAGGCCGCGGGGCGCGCCGCCAAGGGCGCGTTTTGGACCGGCCGAAAAGCGGGTCTGGCGACGGCCAAGGCCGCAGGACAGGACCGCAGGACAGGAAGGGCGACGCGATGCGACTGGAGACCGCGACCGGCGAAGAGATCGCCGTCGGCATGGAGCGAACCCGCTCGAAAGTTATCACGCGGGCCGAAATCGCGCTGTTCGGCGAAGTGTCGGGCGATATGAACCCGGTCCATTTCGACGACGAATTCGCCGCCGCGACGCCTTTCGGCGGCGTGATCGCGCACGGCATGATCGCCGCCGGCCTGATCTCGGCGGTGCTGGGGCAAGACCTGCCGGGGCCGGGCACTGTGTATCTGAGCCAAACGCTGAAGTTTCGCGCGCCGGTGCGCCCGGGCGACGAAGTCGTGGCGTCCGTGTCGGTGGCCGAGATCTGCCGCGAAAAGGGGCGGGTGACGCTCGACTGCGTGTGCACCGTCGGCGAGACCGTCGTGGTCCAGGGGCAAGCGGTGGTCTTGCCGCCCAAACGCGCCAAGAAAGCGCCCGCCGACGCGGCGCTCGCCAAAGCCGCGTGAACCGGCGACCGACGCGCCCCGTCTGATACGGTCGCGCGAGAGACACCCCGCGTCGGCTTGCCAACGGCGCGGGCGTTCGCCATACCGCGCCGGGCGAAGGGCGTGAGACGAGCCGCCCGACAGCGGACCGAAGGCGCGCATGCGGATCATCAAAGGGCTGCCGGCGCGCGGCGGCGCGCAAGACCTGTCCGTCGCGCTCGGAAATTTCGACGGCGTCCATCGCGGGCACCAGGCGGTTGTGGCGGCGGCGCGCCGGACCGCCCAAGCCCGCGGTCTGGTTTCGGGGGTCGCGACCTTCGAGCCGCACCCGCGCCGTGTTTTCCGTCCCGATGATCCGCCCTTCCGACTGACGCCCGAGGGCGTCAAAGCGCGGCGGTTGGCGCGTCTCGGTATCGACCGGCTGCATGTGCTGCCGTTCGACGACGCGCTGCGCGAGCTGTCGCCTGAGGCGTTCGCCGCCGACGTTCTCGCCGGGGCGCTCGGGGCCGCGCATGTGGCGGTGGGCGCGGATTTTCGCTTCGGAAAAGGGCGCGCCGGCGACGTCGCCGCGCTGCGCGCGCTCGGCGCGGATCTCGGGTTCAGCGTCGAGGCGCTCGATCCGGTCGGCGCGGACGCCGCGGCGGCGTTCTCCTCGTCGGCCGCGCGCGCGGCGCTGCGCGAGGCGCGGCCCGCCGACGCCGCCCGCATCCTGGGCGACTGGCATCGGATCGAAGGCGTGGTCGAACAAGGCGACCAGCGCGGACGCGACCTTGGCTATCCCACCGCCAACCTGTCGCTGGGCGACGTGTTGCGGCCGGCCTTCGGCGTCTACGCGGTGCGCGCCGAGATTTGCGACGGGCCGCGCCAGGGGTGGTGCGACGGCGTCGCGTCGCTGGGCGTCCGACCGATGTTCGAATTGCCGACGCCCAATCTCGAGACGCATTTGTTCGATTTTTCGGCCGACATCTACGGGGCGACGCTGTCGGTCGGGCTGGTGGCCTATCTGCGGCCGGAGGCGCGGTTCGACGGGCTCGACGCGCTGATCCGCCAGATGGACGCCGACAGCGCCGCGGCCCGAGCCGCCCTGTCTCGGATCGATCCGCCGCCTTGGGCCTGACGGCTCGGCGTCAGGGCGCCGGCGGGGCGAGGCCGCGCCGGGCCGACAGCCCGGCCAGCAGCGTCTCGATGAGAAACGCCGCCAGCTCGCGCCGGGCTCCGGCCTCGGGGGCGTCGCCGGCGCGCGCCACATGTCCGGCCATCGCCAAAGCCCAAAACCCCTGCAAGGCCGCCCAAAAGGCCCGCGCCGCGCGCCGCGCCTCGGCGGGCGAGCCGCTCAGCGGGGCCAGCGCGGTTTCGAGGACGCTGAACAGCGCCTCCTGTCGCGCCCGATACCACTCGGGCGGGCCGACGTCGCTGCCGTCGCCGCGCTCGAAGATCGCGCTCCAGTTGCGCGGACGCTCCTCGGCGAATTCGAGATAGGCGGTGGCGAGCGCGCGCACCCGATCGGTCGCGGGCGCGCCGTCGTGCCGGGCCATGACGTCCTCGAGCCGCGCGCCGAGCGCGTCCAACTCGCGCGCGTTCGCTTCGAGGGTGAGCGCGTCGAGCGACGGGGCGAGCGTGTAGATGGTGCCGACGGCCCAGCCGAGCTCCTGCGCCAAGCCCCGCGCGGTGACCCCGGCGATGCCGTTCCGACCGATCGCCGCGCGCACGGCCTCGATCAATCGGTCGCGCATTTCTTCGGTGGTTTCTGCGCTACGTTTCGCGCGTGGCATGGGGGCCGCTCGACGTGTGCCGGACAGGGTCGGCTCCGCCTCCCGCGCGGGACGACCCTCTTCCCTTTTGACCCCCGATGTTTAGATTTTGTGAACAGTGTTCGTCAATGAAAGCGCGGCAGCGCGTCGTCGGATCGCCCTCCGTCGACCGAGCGGGGAGGGGCGATGCGAAGCAGCGTTCTGACGGTTCTATTCTTCGGCTACTCCTTCTGCATGGCGGCGGGGGCGCTCATCGTCAGCCCGATCGGCGGTCAGCGCGCCGTCCGGTGGTTCCTGCGGCGCTGGGGCCTGGGGATGCAGCGCGTCACCAAGCTGCTGCTCAACGCGCGGATCGAGATCCGCGGGCTCGACCGGCTGCCGAAAGACGGGCCCCCTGCAATCATCGCGTCGAAGCATCAAAGCGAACTCGACACCTTCATTCTGCCGGCGATGTTTCCGCAAATGAGCGCGATCGCGATGGAGGAGCTGGCCAACTATCCGCTGGTCGGCCCCGTGCTTCGGCAGCTCGACTACATCCTGGTGTCGGTCGAAGGCAAACGGTCCAACCAATTGCGTCAAGTCGTCGACGGGGCCGCGCGCGCGCACGCCCAAGGTCGACCGATCCTGATCTTTCCCGAAGGCGAGTTGATGCGGGTGGGTTCGCGCCAACGCTATCGCAGCGGCGTCTATCACATCTACGCGGCGCTCGAGCAGCCGGTGCACCCGGTGGCGCTGTCGTGCGGACTGGTTTGGCCGCAGCGGCGTTGGCGGAAGGTTGCGAACCAGTCCTGCGTCCTCGAGTTTCTCGAGCCGATCCCCCCCGGCCTCGACGAAGCCGCTTTCATGGCCGAGCTTGAGCGGCGGATCGAGGAGGGCACCATGGCGCTGATCCGAGAGCATGGCGATCCAGAGACCGTGCGGGTCGCCGAAGAGCGGTATCGGCTGGGCCTGACCAATGACGACGCGGTGACCGCGCAGTCGCTGGCGCGCAAACGCGGGGCTGAACTGCGCGCGGCGCGCGAAGAGGAAGCCGGCGAGGCGGCGGGCGGGGACACGCCGCCGAACGCCCGAGGAGGAGGCGCGCATGCCTGACGGACCCTCGGCCGAGGCCCGGACCGCCGCCGAAACCCGCGCTCGGACGGCCCGCGAGCCCGGCGACGGTCCCGCGCCCGAGCCGTTGCTGAGCGCCCGGCGGTTCTTGCCCCTGTTTCTGGTTCAAGCGTTGGGCGCCTTCAACGACAACGTGTTCAAGAACGCCTTCGTCGCGCTGCTGACGTTTCGGCTCGCCGATCAGCTCGAGACCCCGCTCACCCAATTGGTCGCCATCGCCGCAGGCCTGTTCATCGTCCCGTTCGCGATCTTTGCGCCCTATGCAGGCAAGATCGCCGACCAGATCGACAAGGCGTTGATGATGCGGTGGGTGAAGCTCGCCGAAATCGGGCTGATGGTCGTCGCCGCGGTGGCCTATCAGATCCAGAACATCACGCTGCTTTACGTGCTTCTATTTCTGATGGGCGCGCAGTCGGCGTTTTTCGCGCCGATTAAATACGGCGTCCTGCCGCAATATCTCCGTCCCGAAGAGCTGGTGCGCGGCAACGGGCTGGTGCAGGCGGGGACGTTTTTCGCGATCCTGCTCGGCACCATCGTCGGCACCAATCTGGTTCTGACCGAGCAAGGCGTGTTGTTGACCTCGGTCGCGGTGGTGCTGATCGCGGTCGCGGGCTGGCTGGCCAGCCGGGCAGCGCCGCCCGCGCCGCCTTCGACGCACGGGCCCGACCCGAACGCGCTGCCGTTCGCCTGGGCGCCCTACGAGGTGCTTCGGGTCACGATGCGCGAGCCCGTCGTGTTCCGGACCGTGCTGTCGATAAGCTGGTTCTGGTTCGTCGGCGCGACCTATCTGGCCGCGCTGCCCGCCCTCACCAAAGAGCAGCTCGGCGGCGACGAGACGGTCCTGACCCTGTTGCTCGCGGCCTTTTCGATCGGAGTGGCCATCGGCTCGGTGCTGTGCGCCAAGCTCTATCGCGGCGCGATCAAGGTCGGCGGATACGCGCCGCTGGCCGCGCTCGGCATTGCGGTGTTTTCGCTTGACGTGATGTGGGCCGCGGGCGGGTCGCCGGCGATCGGCGACGCCTATCGCAACGTCTCCGATTTCCTCTCCAGCGTTCAGGGCTGGCGGATCCTGATCGATTTCGTCGCCCTGGCGATGTGCGCCGGCGTCTATCTGACGCCGCTGAACGCGGTTTATCAGAGCAACGCGCCCGCCGCCGAACGCGGCCGGGTGGTCGCCTGCTCGAACATGATCGACAGCGTCGCGATGGCGATCTCGGCGGTGGCGATCATCGTGCTCGGCGGCTTCGGCCTGTCGACGGGCGCGATCTTGGGCCTGATCGGCGGCACCGGTCTGGCGGCCGCCTTGGTGGTCGCGCGCTGGGCGCCCGAAACGCGTCTCGGTCAGTTCGCGCTCCGGGTCGTCCCGCCGAGGCCGGCGCGCCGCTGAAGCCCAGGCCTCATCCGGCTTCTTCGGCGAGAACCTCGAGATACCGCCGCGCTTCGGGCGTGCCCCAATGCCCGCGCCCTTCGACAACCGCCACCAGGTCGCCGTTGGCGTCGATCACGAACGCCGTCGGCGTGCCGCGCAGGCCGATCAAACCGGCGTTAGTCTGGTCCTGATCAATCCAGATCGGCAGGGTCTCGATCCCCTTGTCGTCGTAGAAAGCTTCGATCTGCAGCTCCGCGTCGTCGCCCTTGTCGAGCGACACGGGCAGGATCTTGATCGGGAGATCTCCGAGGCTGGCGGCGAACGCGTCGATCTCCGGCATTTCTTGCTGACACACGGGGCACCAAGTCGCCCAGAACACGGCGACCACCACCGAGCCTTCATGGTCCGCCAGGGTCGTCATCGCGCCGTCCGGGCCGATGATCGGCGTGGCCGGCGGCGCGATCGGCGCCCGCGGGAACTGGATTTTGGCCCCGAAGGCCGTGCTCCGGTCGATCGACGCCGCCGCCCGCGCATGAGCCGGCGCGGGTTCGGTCGTCGCCGGCGCGCCCTCGGCGCTCGGCGCGGCCCCGTCTTCGGCGATCGCCGCGGCGCCGACAAGCGCCAGCGCCCCGGCCGCCGTCCACAGCGCCGCCGCGCGTCTCGCTCCACCTCCACGCCGCATCGCGCCGCTCCTTTATCGTATGCTCCTGTGCGATATGTATCAGGCGCGGACCGCCGCGAACCGCCGCTTTTCCCGATCTGTCGGAGTTGTGAATGCCCCCCGCCGAGCCGCGCCCGAACCGCGACCCCTCCACGCGCGCCGCCGGGGCCCACGGTCCGAAGGATCCGCAGGCCGAGGACGCCCAGGCGGCGCTCAATCAAATCAACTATCAGGCGGGCGGCGCGCTCTCCGGCGCCGAGATCCGTCGCCAGCGCGGCGAACCGGGCGACGACGCCGACGCGCCCCCGCTCGATTGGCGGCTCACCCCTCGGAACGTGATCTTGCAGCTGCTCGCGATCGCGTTGTTCGTGGCGGTCTGCTGGTTCTTTGTGGCGTTGGTGCTCGACAGCGTGGCGGCGCTGTTCGGATGAGCCGCCGCGCCCGCCGCCGCTCGACGCCCGCGGCCCAACCTCCGGGCGTGATCCCGGACACGATCGCGCCCGGTTTTTGGCGAACCAAGACGCTCGAACAGATGACGCCCGCGGAATGGGAGGCGCTCTGCGACGGCTGTGGGCGCTGCTGCCTGCTTAAGCTCGAGGACGAGGACACCGAGGAAGTCTGGTACACCGACGTGGCCTGCCGGCTGTTCGACGACCAGACTTGCCGCTGCGGCGCCTACGCGATCCGGAAACGTCTGGTGCCGCAATGCGTGCGGCTCACGCCCGCCTCGGTGCGCGACAGCCGGGATTGGATGCCGCGCACCTGCGCCTATCGCCTGGTCGCCGAGGGGTACGACCTCTACCCGTGGCACCCGTTGATCAGCGGCGATCCAGAGACGGTCCACCGCGCGGGCGTTTCCGTCCGGGGCAAAACAGTGCCGGAGCACGAGGTCGACCCCGACGACCTGCTTGATCACGTCGAGGCGGCGCCCTTCCAGCCGGACCGCCGCGCGATCGAGACCGGGCGGCGCGGCGACGAGGAGGAGCAGGGATAGAGAACGGATCGGGCCGCGCCTCGCCGCGCGCGACCGACGGCGAGGCCGCCGTCCGGGTCCGGAGCGACGCGCCCAGACGCTCAGTCGCGTCCGGCCAGCAGCGCGTCGAGCGCGAAGCGGTACTGCGCGCCGCAAAACTGGCAATCGGCGACGATTTCGCCCGCGTCGGTGGTCATCTCGCGCAACGCTTCCGGCGGATATCTCGCCAAAAGATCCGTCACCTTCTCGCGCCCGCAGCTGCAGCCGAACGCGATCGCCTGCGCGGGATAGACCCGGGGCGTCTCCTCGTGGAACAGGCGCACCAGCAGCCTTTCGGGGGTCACATGCGGCCCGATCAGCTCGATCTCCTCGGCCGTGTCGAGCAGGATGTTCGCGCGGTTCCACGCCTCTGACTGATCGCCCAGATCGGCGATGTCCTGCGCGCTCAGCAGCCCGTCCGTGCGCGACGGCCCGCGGGCGTCGGCGGCGGCCTGGGCGCTCTCGCCGAATTCGGCCAAATGCTGGAGCATCACCCCGCCGGCGCGCCACCGCACGGCGTCGCCGGGCGCGTGCGACTGGGCGATCGCGGTCTTAAAGCGGGTGGCGATCTGTTCGGACTGGGCGAAATAGGTCTCGGCGCAGGCCGACAGACCGCCAGCGACCAGCGGGGTCAACCCCTGATAGGGCGTCATCCGCGGTCCCTGATCGATGGTCATCGCGAACAACCCCTCTCCGAGCAGCGCGTAAGGGTCCTCGGCGACCGGCGGCGTGCGCTCGACGTCGAATTGCGCGTAAGCGCGCATCTGCGCCGCCCCGTGGTCGGCGTCGCCCGGGGTATAGTCCGCCGCCAGCAGCCTCACCGCGCCTTCGCCCTTCGCCTGGATCGAAAACCGATAGCGCAGCTTCATCGCTTGACCGATCATCGCCGTCAGCAGCGTGACCTCGCCGAGCAGCGCGCAGACCGTGGGCGGATACCGGTGTTGACCGAGGATGCGGTCGAGCGTCCGGTCGAGCCGGGCGACGCGCCCCCTCAGATCGAGCGCGTCGAGTTGAAAGGGCAGGACCGCGTCGTCGCCGGCGGCCTCGGCTGGCGCGGACGGGGTCGGGTCGCCGGTCGCCGGTCCGGGGTCCTGGCTCTGCATGCGTTCTCTCCCGACCGCCCCGGCGGCCCGTTCATTCCTGGAAGGCCGCTACTTAGGATCAAAGCCGGTCGAGGCACCAGAGCAGGATGGCTTTCTGGACGTGAAGCCGGTTTTCGGCTTCGGGGAAAATCACCGATTGCGGTCCGTCCATGACCTCGGCGGTCGCCTCCTCGCCGCGGTGCGCGGGCAGGCAATGCATGAACACCGCGTCCGGTTTGGCCCGCGCCATCAGCGCGGCGTCGACCTGATAAGGCCGCAGCAGATCATGCCGCGCCTGGCGCGCGGCTTCGCTGTCGTTCATCGACAGCCAGGTGTCGGTGACCACGCAGTCCGCGCCCTCGACGGCCGCGCGGGCGTCGCGCTCGATCGACACCGAGGCCCCGGCGGCGCGCGCGCGAGAGATGATCTCAGGGTCCGGGTCCAAGGCCTCGGGGCAGGCGATCGTCAGCTCGAAGCCGAAGGCCGCGGCCGCTTGCACGAAGGTCGCGGCCACATTGTTGCCGTCGCCGGTCCAGGCGATCTTCGCGCCGGTCACCGGCCCTTTCAGCTCTTCGAAGGTCATGAGATCGGCCATGATCTGGCAGGGGTGCGACCGGTCGGTCAGCCCGTTGATCACCGGAACGCGCGCCACCGCGGCCATTTCTTCGAGGTTATCGGGTTTCGAGGTCCGCACCATGATCGCGTCGGCGTAGCCCGACAGAACGCGCGCCGTATCCGCGAAGGTCTCGCCGCGGCCGAGCTGCATTTCCGCCCCGTTCAACAGGATCGCCCCGCCGCCGAGCTGGCGGATCGCCACGTCGAAGGACGCGCGGGTGCGCGTGGACGGCTTCTCGAACACCATCGCCAACAGCCGCCCCTCGAGCGGCGCGTCGACGTCGACCGCGCCTTTTGGCGCGTCGCCGCGCGCCGCCTTGCGCGCGATCGCCGCGTCGAGGATCGCGCGCAGCGTCGCGGGCGGCAAAGCGTCGAGCTCGAGAAAATGGCGCGGGGCGGCGGCGGCTCGGGCGCCGGCCTGCGGCGCCGGTTCGGCGGCCGCGGGCCGCGCCGCGAGATCTTGCGCGTCGGCCTCGACGCCGGGGTTGCGGAGTGCGCTCATCGGGTTCGCTCCTCTCCGAAAAGGCGGGTCGATCGCCGGCGGCGACGCGCGTCCCAGGAGGCTGTCTGGCCAGGAGGCTGTCTGGCGGAAATGGTCGGCGCGCGGCGCGAGCGACGCGCCGTCGACCGCGTCAGGCGGCGCTGCGGCGCGCGAGGCTCTCGCAGGCGGTTTCGAGCGCCGCCAAAGCCGCGTCGATATCGCGTTCTTCGACGATCAAGGGCGGGATCACCCGGACGATGTTGTCGCCGGCCGGGGCCAGCAGCAGCCGCGCCTCGCGCGCCGCCGCGACCAACTCGCCGGCGGGCGGTTTCGCTTTGAGGCCGAGCATCAGCCCTTCGCCGCGCACCGTCTCGATCACCTCGGGCCAGGACGCGGCCAGCCCCTCGAGCCGCTGGCGCAAATAGCCGGCGCGTTGCGACACGCTGTCGAGAAAGCCGTCGGCCGTGACGATGTCGAGCACCGCCTCGCCGACCGCCATCGCCAGCGGGTTGCCGCCATAGGTCGAGCCGTGGCTGCCGGCGGTCATGCCCGCCGCGGCCTCTTCCGTCGCCAGCCAGGCGCCGAGCGGAAACCCGCCGCCGACGCCTTTGGCGATCGCCATCAGATCCGGGGTCACGCCGGCCCATTCATGGGCGAACAGCTTGCCGGTGCGGCCGACCCCGGTCTGGATCTCATCGAAGATCAGCAGCAGCCCTTCGGCGTCGCACAGCTCTCGAAGGCCGCGCAGGCATTGCGGCGGCACCGGGCGGACGCCGCCTTCGCCCTGGATCGGCTCGATCAGGATCGCCGCCGTCTCGGGGCCGATCAGCGCTTTCAGCGCGTCATGATCGCCGAACGGGGCCTGATCGAAGCCGTCCGGCATCGGGCCGAACCCCTC
>CAZBIG010000057.1:0-11522 GCA_964491865.1 uncultured Neomegalonema sp.
GAGCGCGCCCCGCGACCGCCCCGACCACGCCGCCCGCGCCGATAACGGGGCCAGCGCCGCCAAGGCGGTGGTCAGCGCGACCAGCGCCAGCGTTTCGGGCGGTCGGCCGAGCGCCTGCAACGCCAGATACAGCGCGGCCGGCGCCAGCGCGCCGCCGCCGACGCCGACAAGGCCCACGGCCGCGCCGCAGAGCGCCCCGACCGCGGCCGAAGCCGTGACGAGCGCAAGCAGGTCGATAGCGGCGTCCATGGCTGTCTCCCCGAGCCGTCAAGCGCCCCCGGGGTCCGCGGGGGCGGCGGCTGTTGAAACCGCGCTGGCCGAGCGCCTAACCGGATCGCTGATGAAAGGCCAGTCTCGGACGCCGCCGGTTTCGGGTGGCGCGCCCGCGGCGCCGGCGTCATCGTCACGGCGCGCCGCCGTGGCGCGCCCGAACGAGCCTGACCCCGCCATGACCCGAGCGTCCCCGACCTCCGCGCCGCCGCCGGCTGTCGAGCCCTGCGCCCCCAGCCCGGCCGATCTCGCCGACCAGGTTCGCGCGGCGATCGATGCGGACGCGGTCGCCGACGCGCTCGAAACCGACGGCGGCGCGCGCGTCGGCCCGCTTCTGAGCCCCGAGGCCTGCGCGGCGCTGGCGGCGCTCTATGACCGAACGGACCTGTTCCGCAAGCGGATCGTCATGGCGCGCCACGGGTTCGGCTCGGGCGAATATCAGTATTTCGCCGATCCGCTGCCCGAACCGGTCGCGACGCTGCAGCGCGCCGCCTATGAGGCGCTGGCGCCCGCCGCCAACCGTCTGGCGCGCCGGCTGGGCGCGGCGTCGGACTGGCCCGCGTCGTTCGAGGCGATGCGCGCGCGGTCGGACGCGGCCGGCCAAACGGCGCCCGCGCCGCTGCTGCTGAAATATCAAGCCGGCGACTTCAATTGCCTGCATCAGGACCTGTACGGCGCGGTGGCCTTTCCGCTGCAGCTGGCGATTTCCCTGTCGCGCCCGGGCGTCGATTTCGACGGCGGCGCGTTCGTCCTGGTCGAGAACCGGCCGCGCCGACAGTCGATCGCCTCGGCGCTGACCCCCGGGCTGGGCGAGGGCGTCGTGTTCCCGACCCGAGACGCCCCGCGCGCTGGCGCGAAAGGCTGGAGCCGCGCGCAACTGCGCCACGGGGTCAGCCGCGTGACGCGGGGCCAACGCATGACGTTGGGTCTGATTTTTCACGGGGCTGCGCCCTGAAGGGTCCCCCGGCGCCGGGGCGCGCGGTCAACGCGCCAGGACAGCGCTCAGCCCGCGTCCCACGTCGAGAAGGCCGCCGCAGAGGCCGGCCGGCAGCACGTTCGGACCGCACTCGGTCGACCCCGCGATCAACAGCAACCCCAGCACCGACAGGTGCAGCGCCCGGATCCAGGCGATCAACGTGCCTTCCGACGTCGAAAAGGGCTTCAGTTTAGCGTAGCGCGGGTATTCCGCCGTGTAAGGTTGCGCCGGCAAATAGGTTTCGAGCTCGTGGATCACGTCGAATTTGGCCGTCAGCAAATCCTTATAGCTCGAGACCCGACGGCGCCACTGACGACACGCCAACAGGCCGAGCAGCGCTGCGACGATCAACAAAAACGGCAGCAACAGCGTGCTCTGAAGCGCGTTCGCCTGCGCCAAAAACCCATAGCTCGCCGCAATCGCCGAGTTCAGCGAGATGAAAAACCGGTTCGCAGCCAGACGCTGCTCGGTCGTGGCGTTCGCTTGGCGGACGTATTCGTTGTACTGCTCCATCAGCAGCAAAAAGTCTTGGGGATCGCTCGGCGCGCGCCGAACCGCCGGAACCGCGTCCCCCGAAGCTTTCGCCATCGCCCCCGCCCCCTTCGCTGCTCTGGACCGTTCCGCCGCCCTGCCGGCGCGCCGAGCCTAGCGCGCCGCCGCGACCGGCGCATCCGCGTCGACCGCGGCGAGCGCTTCGTCGAACAAGGCTGTGGCCTCCGCCGCCGTCCGCACGCGCGCCGACGCCTCGGACAGCACGCGCCGATACGCGCGCGCGCCCGGCCGCCCGGCGAACAGGCCGAGCATGTGCCGCGTCACGCTGTGGGCGCGCCCGCCGGCCGCCATGACCGACAGCGTATAAGACCGCATCGCCTCGACCACGGCGACGGGATCGGCGGCGGGGCGCGCCACGCCGAACAGAACCGCGTCGACCCGCCCGAGCACCGCCATCGGCGCGTGATAGGCTGCGCGCCCGATCATCGCCCCGTCAAAACCGGCGGCGATATGCCCGAGCGCCGCGTCGAAGGACGGGATGCCGCCGTTCAGGACGATCTCAAGATCGGGCCGGGCCCGCTTCAGCCGCGCGACCAGCGGATAGTCGAGCGGCGGCACGTCGCGATTCTCTTTCGGCGACAGACCCTTCAACCAGGCCTTGCGGGCGTGGACGGCGAAACTGCGCACGCCGGCGGCCGAGACCCGGTCGACGAAGGCCGGCAGCGCCAGCGCCGGGTCCTGATCATCGACGCCGATCCGGCACTTCACGGTGATCTCCGGGCCGCCGACCGCCGCGCTGGCGTCGATCATGGCGCCGACGCAGCGCGCCACCAGATCGGGGTCGCGCATCAGGCAGGCCCCGAACGCGCCCGACTGCACGCGGTCCGACGGACAGCCGACATTGAGATTGATCTCGTCATAGGCCCAGTCGGCCGCGATCCGCACGGCCTCGGCGAGTTCGGCCGGGTCCGAGCCGCCGATCTGCAACGCCAAGGGGCGCTCCTGGGGCGAGAAGTCGAGCAGCCGCGATCGCGGTCCGTGGATGACCGCCGCCGCCGCCACCATCTCGGTGTACAGCAGCGCCCGGCGCGAGATCAGCCGGTGCAGGTAGCGGCAGTGCCGGTCTGTCCACTCCATCATCGGGGCGACGGACACGCGACGGTCTATTCCGGGGCTGGCGGACGCCATGGCGCGGGCCTCGATGCAAGGGGTCGCCGGGGCACCTAGCCGCGGCGCGCGCGCAGCGCAAGCCGAGCGGGGTCGCGCCCCGCGCTCAAAGCGCGGCGGCGGCCCCGTTGGCGCTGGTCTTCAGCGCCCGCGCAAGCGCTTGCACGTCGGCGACTTCCTCCGCCGTAATGCCATTGCGCACCCGGGCCCGCAGCGACATCGCCTTTTGGTCGACCGCGCGCCATAACTCGGCGCGGCGCCAGTTCACCCGTCCGTTCGTTTCCAGAAGATCGATGATCGCAGCGTAATTCTTGCGCGACATCGCGTTGTATCGGTCGCGCTCTTCAGACCGGAGCCCTGCGACGACGTCCTCGACTTCGGCCTTCATGTCGCGCCAAATGGCCCCGACATCCTCCCAGGCGGCGGCCCCGGTGTCGGGCTCTCGCGCGCTCGGCGCGGGCCGGATCCCCTCGCCTGGGGTGAATTGATTGGCGGCGCGCGGCCCGGCGCTGCGCTCGGCGCGCGCCTCGTCGGCAAGCGCGTCGAGTTGCCCCGAAAGCTTGGCCATTTCGTCGAGAACGTCGTCGATCCGGGTCGGGGCGACTTCGAGATCGGCTTTCACCCGTTCTATTCCCGACTTCAGAACAGCCACATCCCCATTCAAGGGCTCAATCCCGCGCCGCAGATCGTCGACCTCTCCGGTGAGAACTGCGAGCTTTTTGTAGATAGCCGGCAATTCGTCTTTAAAAAGCTGCAGCCGCTTTTCGGCATCTCTTAATTCGTGAAAAAACCTTACAATAGTCCGCACTCTAATCGCGAACAACAACATTGACGCCGCAAGCGCTAGGAACGCCACGCCGGAAATCACCCCTTCGACAATCTCGAAGCTCTGCTGATAGTTCGCGCCCCACTCGCCCAAAGTGGTCCAAGAAATATTTATCGTGTCCATGGCCCCCTCCTCTTCCCGCACGCAAGGTAACGCGACGCCGTGCTCGGGACCAAGCGCCTGCGTTGCGCCCGATCAGCGCATCGGGTCGCGCTGGTTCGGGTCTCGGGGGAGCTGGACAAGGGGCCTGACCCGCGATCGGCGCTCGGCGGCCGCCAGGCGCCGAGCGCCGGTCGGGATCAAAGGCGGACGCCGAACGGCGAGCTTCCGGTCAGCGCCGCGTGGTGCAGCAACGCCACCGCGCAACTGGCCAGACGCGCTTTGTCGTCGTCGGCGCGGCTTGTGAGGATCACCGGCACCTTCGCGCCCAGGACCACCCCGCCGCCCTCGGCGTGCGCGATATACGTCAGCTCTTTGGCGAGCATGTTGCCCGCTTCGAGGTTCGGGACCACCAGGACCTCCGCCCGGCCCGCCACCAGGCTTTTCAGGCCCTTGGTGCGCGCCGCCTCGAGATCGACGGCGTTGTCCATCGCCAGCGGTCCGTCGACCACCCCGCCCGTGATCTGACCCCGTTCGGACATTTTCGCGAGCACCGCCGCATCGATGGTCGACGGGATCTTCGGGTTCACGGTCTCGACGGCCGAGAGCACCCCGACCTTCGGGGTCTCGACGCCCAGCGCCCGCGCGACGTCGATCGCGTTTTGGGTGATGTCCACCTTGGTCTCGAGATCCGGGGCGATGTTGATGGCCGCGTCGGTGACCATCAGCAGATGGGGCAGCCCCGGCACGTCGAAGACGAACACGTGGCTGAGCCGCCGCGCGCCCCGCAGACCGCCCTCGCGCTTCACCACATGGCGCAGCAGCTGGTCGGTGTGCAGATGGCCCTTCATCACCGCGCCGGCCTTGCCCTCGGCCGCCAGCGCCACGGCGCCCGCCGCAGCCGCGTCGTGATCCGGAGCGGCGACGATTTCGCAGCGATCGAGCAGCGCCGCGAGATCCGCGGGCGTCTCGGCCGCGGCCGCGCGGATCTTGTCGGGGTCGCCCACCAGGATCGGCGCGATCAGCGTGTGTTTCAGCCCCAGCAACGCGCCGGCCAGCGCCATCGGCTCCTCGGGCGCCGCCACCGCGGTCGGCAGCGGATCCAGAGGCTCGGCGGCGGCGAGCAAGCGGTCGAAATGAACATGGCGCTGAACGATCAGACCGGGCGCCGACAAATCGTCGAAGCTGAGCGGGTCCGCCGGAGCCGTCACCTCGGCTTCGCCCTCGACCAAGCGCCCCGCGGGCCCGTCCACCCAGGTGGCCAGCCGCACCGAGCGATCCGCGCCTTTCTCCAAAACCTTAACGCCGATCCTCAGCGCGTCTCCGGCCGCGGCGCGGCCCGAGAACTGCAGCGACTGCGCGCGGTAAAGCGTGCCCGGGCCCGGCAACCGGTTGCCGAGCGCCGCCGAGATCAGCGATCCCAGCCACATCGACGGCGCCACCGCTTCCGGCGCGCCGTCGCCGTCGCCGTCATGCTCGGACAGGTGCATCGGGTTCAGGTTTCCCGAGGCCTGCGCGAAGACGTAAAAATCCTCGAGCGTGCAGAGGCGCTCGACGACGGCCTCCTGGCCGATTTCGAGCGCGTCGTAGGGAATGTTGGAAAGCTTCATCCGGCGATCTCCCGCGACGACCCGTCGGCGCTCTCGGCCTCTTCGCCCTCTTCGGCCAGGGGGTCGATCGTGGCCGCCCCGGCGTCGAGCCGCGGCAGATCGAGCGCGACCCGGATCCGGTTCAACATGTGCAAGGTGTGCGGCTCCATATCCTCGACGTCGCCTGCGATGTACTCGACCACCGAGACCGCCTTGTCGCGCTCGTCGTCGCGCAGCATCGACGGCAGGGCGTCGATCGCCTGGTCGGGCTCGAACCGGGCGATCAGCGTCTGTTCATGGATCACCCGAGCGCGGGTGGCCGGATCAAGATCGCGAAACGGCGCGTCCTTCGTCAGCACCCGCCCCGAGCGCTCGAGCCGGTCGCGCCGCACCGCGCCGCGCGCGCCGGCCAGCAGCACCAGCATGCGGATCACGCCTTCGACGAAGCCGCCCCGATCGACGCCCAGCAGAGCCGCCTGGACCTCGGCCATCTGCCGCAGCTCCTCGGCGTCCTTCCGGGTGCGTTGCCGGTTCGCTTTGGCCCCGAACCACAGCATCGGCGGCGAGGCGTAGAGCGCGTAAAAGCTCCATTCGTACCAGAAGCCGCGCAGGTCTCGGAACAGATCCAAGCTTTGCTCGATCATGTCGGCGGTCAGCTGTTCGAGCGCCAGGAAGGGATTGTCCGCGGCGGGCTCGACCCGGGTCTCTCGCGCGCGCTCGGCCGCGGCGGCGGTCCAGCCGAACAGCGGGTTTTGGCTCGACACCGCCGCGCGCTGCAGCCGCATCGGGTGGAGCTTCGGCGCGATCGCGCGCGCCGCCGGGGGCACCGCCGCCTGGACCAGCGGACGGGCGAAAATCTCATAGGCCTCGCAGGCGTTCTGCGACAGGCGCGCGACCGCGGCGAACGCGGCTTCTTCTTCGCGCCCGTCGTCATAGGCGGCGAGGTCTTTCAGGGTGCGGGCGTGGAAGCTCACCCGGAAGCGCGCCTCGACGCCCTCGCCCTCCTTCGCCTCGATCTTCATCTCATAAAGGCCCGGGGCCAGCGCCTCGATCGTCTTCAGCGTCGAGGCCATTTCGGCATGTTCTTTTTTCGCTATCGAACTCGACACGAAAATACCGAGATGTCCGACCTCCTCATGGACCATGTATAGGATCCGCTGACCGCAGATTTTGATCTCATCCTCGTCCGCATAGCTGTCGATGATCCAGTTAAGCGCTTGCTGCGGCGGAGTGATGTTGTCGCCATGGCTGGCGAACACGATGATCGGCGAGCGGATTTTTTTCAGATCGAGCACGCGGCCGGTTTCGAGGCGGGCGTGATTGCGGCCGAGCTTGTTGCCGACGAACAGCTCTTCCACGATCCACTCGATTTCGGCGGCGTTCATGAAGTAGAAGCCGCCCCACCAGCGCTCGAACTCGATGAAGCGACGGCGGCTGCGCACCGGGTCGGCGAACAGATCGTAGTACTTGCGAAAATAGGTGCGGCCGGGGTTGAGGGCCTCGAAGTTCATCACGAGGTTCGCGCCGTCGAACAGACCGCCGGCCAGATCCGCCGTGAGCTTCGCGGGCAGCGCGCCGCCGAGCATGCCGCCGTTATAGCGCATCGGGTTCTCGCCCACCTTGCCCGACCAATAGGCCAGCGGCGCGCCGTTGGCGACCACAGGGCCCGCGAGGTCCGGATGGGTCGCCGCCAACAGCATCGCGCCCCAGCCGCCCTGACAATTGCCCACCACCACCGGCTTCGGCGCGTCCGGATGCCGCCGGATCACCTCGCGCACGAACGCGGCCTCGGCCTTGGTGACGTCCGCCAGCGTCTGGCCGGGCTCGGGCTTTTGGCGGAACGCGACGAAATAGACCGGATGCCCGTCGCGCAGCGCGACCCCGACCTGGCTGTCCATCTTGAAACCGCCGATGCCGGCCCCGTGCCCCGCGCGCGGATCGATGATCACGTACGGCCGCTTCCAAGCGAGCGTCTCGACGCCCTCGCCCGCCAGGCTCGCCGGCACCCGGATCTTCAGCAGCAGATAGTTGCAGGGCCGCGGCAAAGACCGCCCGTCGAGCGCCACCTCGTAGTCATAAGCCAGGACCGGCGGCGCGCCGGCGGCCTCGTGCGCGATGAACACGTCGCCCCGTTCGCGCAGCGCGTCGAGCGTCAACACCCACCGCTCCGAGACGTCGCGCAGATAGTCGCGCCACGCGCTCCAGATCGACCCGACCGCCTCGGCGGCCTCGGGTTTGCCGGGGATCGGCAGCGGCGGCGACAGCCCGTCGACCGACTCGAAGGTCTGCGCCAACCGCATGCTCCGCTCGAACAGCGCGTGGGCGCGCGCCCGGTGCGCCTCGGCGATGGCGGCGGCGTGCGCCGAGGCCGTGGTCTGCAGCAGCTTCATCTGCTGATCGGCGGCGTCGCCCAGCGATTTGAGGGCGCGCAGCCGATCCTCGACGGCGTCTTGCGCGCCGTTGCGCCAAATCTCGCGCCATTCCGAGCCCTGCTCGTTGGCGGTCTTCAGATCGAACATGCGCGTCTCCCTTCCCGCAGGTCGCTTCCCACAGATCGTGCGCCCCAGGTCGTGCGCCCCAGGTCGCGCGCCCCAGGGTCGCTTGCCCCGAGGTCGCTTCTCCCAAGGTCGCTTCCCCAAGGTCGCTTCCCCATGCCGCCCGGGCGGCGCCGCGCCCGATCAGCCGACGATGTGAAAGCCCCCGTCGATGTAATGCACGCCGCCTGTGACGTTTTTGGCCTCGGTGCTGACCAGAAACGCCGCGTAGGCCCCGACATCCTCGATCGACGCCAAATGGTGGGTCGGCGCGCGCGCCGCGGCTTCGGCCATCAGGGCGTCGAAATGGTCGATGCCGGACGCGGCGCGGGTGCGCAGCGGGCCCGGGCTGAGCGCGTGAACGCTGACGCCCTTCGGCCCCAACTCGGCCGCCGCGTAGCGCGTGACCGCCTCGAGCGCGGCTTTGACCGGGCCCATCATGTTGTAATGGTCGACCACCCGCTCGGAGCCGAGGAAGCTGACCGTCAGGCAGGTGCCGCCGCCGGGCATCAAGGGCTCGGCCCGGCGGATCAGGCGCAGGAACGAGTGGACCGAGACGTCCATCGCCAACGCGAACCCCTCGGCCGAGCAGTCGACCACGCGCCCGTGCAGATCGTCTTTGGGCGCGAAGGCGACGGCGTGGAGCAGGAAGTCGAGCCGGCCCCACTCGGCTGCGATCCGGGCGAACAGCGCCTCTTCCTGCGCGGGGTCGCGAACGTCGAGCGGCGCGACGATGGGCGCGCCGACGCGCTCGGCTAAGGGGCGCACATGGGGCTCGGCCTTGTCGTTCAGATAGGTGACGGCGAGCTCGGCCCCTTGCGCGACGAACGCCGCCGCGCAGCCCCAAGCGATCGACTGATCGTTCGCGACGCCGACGACCAGGCCCTTTTTGCCGGTGAGCGAAAACATGGCCCCCCCATGACGCTGCTAAGACGCGCGGCGACGCAGGCCCGCGCGGCGGCCGCGCCCGGAAGGACGCGAGAGACCGCGCGGAAAGCCGGCCACCGAGCGCTGCATAAGATCGTCGTCAGGCCCCCGCCTTGCGCCAGGTCAATCGCAGACCGCTTCGGGCTCTCCGGGCGCGCTTGTCAGGCGGCCCCTCGGCGGGGCGCGACCGGTCGGGGACCGCTTTGGGGGAGCGCGTCGCCGCGGTCGGCTTCGGGGTCGGGCGCGACATTATCAGGCGCGGCAGGCTCGGGCGCGGCAGGCTCGGGCGCGGCAGGCTCGGGCGCGGCAGGCTCGGGCGCGACAGGCTCGGCGCGTCAGAGCGCGGCGGCCAGGGCGGCGGACAAGGCGGCGGCCGAGGGCGCGTCGGGGCGCGCCTCGGCTTTTCGCGCGACCACCGGACGGGCCGCCCCGCCGGCCAAGGCCAAGATGCGCGCGCGCGCCCAGCACGGATCGATGCCGGTCGGCGCGCCGCGGCAGGCCGGATTGGCCCGGTCGAGACGTTTCACGATTTCGGTCGCCGCGGTCTTCGACAAGCGCGACACCGACCGGCTCAGCGCGTCGCCGCCCACGGCGTCGTGCAGGGCCCGCAGCCGCGCCGGCGTCAGCCCGCCCGACGACAGCTGTTTTCGGATGAGAAAGTCGGCGGCCCGGGCGGCGTCGGCCTCGACCGCGTCGAACAGATCGGGTCGCGAAGCCAGCTTGGCCAACAATCGAAACGCGTCGCGCGCCGGCATGCGCGCCTCCTCATCGTCGCGGCCCCGCCCACGCCCCGTTGTCGTCCGTTCTACCACAGCTGGCGCAAGATCCAAGGCCAGAACCCCAGATGATGGGTCTCTTAGGGCCTGGGCGGCGCCTCATAGCCCCGAAACCCGTCGAGTCGCGCGATCGTGTACGGCGTCTCGCGATCGCTGTGGGTGCGCAGACGGCCCGTCTCGAGGATCTCCACGCGCTCGAACCGTTCGAGCAGGGCGTCAAGCGCGTCGACCGGCTTCAGCATCACCAGCAGAAACGGCCCCGGATCGTCGGTCGCGAGGCTCGAGGTCAGCTCATAGTGGTTCCCCACCGTGCCGTCGGCGTTCCAAATCGCGATCTCGGAAAGATCGAGACCGCCGGCGAACAGACAGTCCGCCAGCAACCGTCGATCGGTCGACAGCAGCCGCGCCGATCCGCGCGCGGCCGCCGCCTTGGCGCAAATCGGCGGGTTCGGCCGCATCTTCTTGAACGGATCGGGCGTCCTCGGCAGCGCGAGCCGATCATGGGCGTAGAGCCCGGCCAGGGCGTAGAACCCGACCCCGAGCGCGACCGACGCGCCGACGGCGGCGCGCAGCCAGAGGCGGCGTTCTCGATCGAGAAGCCAGGCCGCCACGGCGAGAGAGCCCGCGATATAGGCCGGGGCCGCCCAGTTCGGGTGCGCGCGCGACAGGAAGGCCTGCACGGTCATGGCGACGACCAGCGGCAGCGTCAGCCACATCAGCAGCCGATAGGCCCATTCGTCGCGCCAGCCCCGCGCGCCCGCCATCAACAGCAGCGCCGCGAAGGCGACCGGGCCGAAGATCGCGGCTTGGGCCCCGAAAAACTCGAGCGCGTTGTCGGGGCGCAGCGACGCCCCCTCGGACAGTTTGGCGTTGTCGCCGACATGCGCGATCGACGCGAAATCGTTCACGGCGTTCCAATAGAGATTGGGCGAAAAGGCCGCCAACGCCGCCAGCGCGGCGACCGCCGGCCCGCGCCAGTCGATCGGGCGCCGCGCGCCCCGACCGCCGGCGCGCGAGAACAAGGCGTAGCCGAGCCCCCCGCCGACGAACGCGATCATCGTGTACTTCGCCAGCAGCCCGACGCCGACCGCCACGCCCAGAAGCGCCCACCAGGACAGCGCCGAGCCCGTCGGCGCGCCGCCGCCGTCCGGGGGCGCCGCCGCCTCGGCTTTCAGTGCGCGCGCCAGCGCGTAGAGCGCGGCCGCCCAGGCCAGCATCATCGGCGGGTCGGTGGTCATCAGGCCCGACGAGACCGTCACGCCCGGCAAAGTGAGATAGAGCAGCGCGGCCCAGAACCCGGTTCGCGCGTCGAACAAGCGCCGCCCGGTCGCGAACAACAGCCAGGCGACGCCCCCGTGCAGCGCCGGCGCGAAAAACCGCACGCCGAACACGGTATCGCCGAAGACTTCGGTCGACGCTCGGATCAGCCAGGCCGCCAGCGGCGGCTTCGAGTAATAGCCGAAATCGAGCGCCTCGCCGTAGCTCCAGTATTGCGCCTCGTCGAAATGGAGGGGCGCGAGCTCAAGCGCCAGCACCGCCCAACGCAGGGCCAAGGCGGCCAGGATCGCGGCGAGCGCCCAGCGCGCCCAGTCGGGCGCGTCTTCGTCGAGCCGCCCCGCTGCGGGCGCCCCGCCTTGAGCCTTTAGGGCTGCGCCCCTCTGCATCGCTCGCTCCCGTGCCCGATCAGGCGATCCGTGTCGCGGGCGGGGTCGCACGCGCCGCGCCTTGGCGCAAGCCGGCGCGCGCGCCGGGACCCGCCGGCGGCCCGCGGCGCGCTTTGATCGAGCGCAAGGGTCCGGCAGCCGCGGCGCTGCAGAACGGATCGACCGGCGGTCGCCGCCGCCCCGCGCCTGCGCGCCCATCAGA
>CAZBIG010000058.1:0-11416 GCA_964491865.1 uncultured Neomegalonema sp.
AAGCGCACGGGATAGCCCTGTTCGGGCCGCAGCGCCTCGCCGTTCATCTTGAAAGCGACCAGGCAGTCGTCGAGCGCTTTTTCGATCGGGATCGAGCGGGTCATCGCCGCCGCGTCGGCGCCTTCGGGCAAAACCCATTTGCCCGAGGTCTTCACGCCGGCTTCGGCCAGGATGTGGCTGAGCTTCACGCCGGGGTACATGACGTTGTGGATCATGCCGTGGGTGAATTGGCAGCCGTTCAACTGAGCGCCGCGCCACTCCATGCCCGAATTCGCGGCGCATTCCAGGAAGTAGACGTGGTTTTCGCGCGGGAAGCGCTTCAGGTCTTCGAGCGTGAAGACAAGCGGGCGGTCGACCAGCCCGTTGATCATCAGCCGGTACTCGCCAGGGTCGACTTCGGCGACGCCGGAATGATGGCGCTCGAAACACAGACCGTTCGGCGTGATGATGCCGTCGAGCTGGTGGAGCGGGGTGAAGTTGATCGACGAGATGCTGTCGGCGGTCAACCAAGGCACCGTGCGCCGGACCACGTCTTTCTCGAATTCGGACGGAAAGCCGTAGGGGGCCGCGTCGACCCCATCGCCCAGATACTGGGCCCAGGGCTTGATCTCGGTGATTGCGGGGTCGTCGGCCCGGGCGCTGGCGGCGGCGGCGGCGGCGCCGGCGGCGGCCAGGCCGCCGGTCAGAAAGCGCCGGCGGCTGTTGGGCTTCTGGGCGGGATTGTCCGTCATCGGCTCCTCCACTGGGTCTCGGATGTCGTTCGGTCGCGTTTCACGCGACCCATAGACGGATCGCGTTTTGTGAATGTGTTGGCCGCGCCTCGGCGGCCTGTCGGTCTGTCGCGCGCCGGGCCAGCTTGCGCCTTAGGCGCCGACGACCTGGACGGACGTGTTCGGGTCGATCGTCACCACGCCCTTGCGTTTGATGTGGGCCTCGACGACGTCCCAAATCGCGGGGCCTTCGGTCGCCTCGTTCACCGAGGCCCAGCCGGCGACCACGTAAGTCTTGCCCGGATCGATCGCTTCGCCGGTTTTCAGCAGGGTCATCTGGCTGATCCGCGCCCCGATCGGCTTCGAGACGTCGATGGCGTAGCCCATCCCGCCGACCCGAACCATGTCGCCGCCCTGCTGGTAATAGGGGTCGGGGTTGAAGAGATTGTCGGCCACGTCCTCGAGAATGGCTTTGAGCATCTCGCCCGACATCTCGCTGCGGTAAGCGGCGGGGTAGGACATGCTGGTGACGTTCCAGAGATCCTCGCGCGTGATGTCGTCGCCCGGCAGCAGGCTCGGCCCCCAACGGAAGCCGGGGCTGAGCGCGATGTCGGCCTCGCGCTCTTCGATCAGCGCGTTGCAAATCAGATCGTCCCAAGTGCCGTTGAAGTTGCCTCGGCGGTAGAGAAGCGAGTCGGTTTTGCCGAGGACTTCCGACAGATCGGCCGCAAAGGGCGCGCGCTGCGCGTCGACCAGGGCCGCCATTTCCGGGTCCGGCTCGATCACGTCTGAGAAGATCGGGATCAGTTTGTGACGCACGCCCTTCACGCCGGCGCCCGAGACGTCGACGTCGATCCGGCTGACGAATTTGCCGTTCGAGCCCGACGCGATCAGCAGGGTGTTTCCTACCTTCAGCGGCTCGGGCAACGCGTCATGGGTGTGGCCGCAGAGGATGATGTCGATCCCCGGGACCTGAGCCGCCATCTTGCGGTCGACGTCGAAGCCGTTGTGGCTGAGCACGACCACCAGATCCGCGCCCGCGTCGCGCGCTTCTTGGACCACCGCGGCCATCCGCTCTTCGCGGATGCCGAAGGAGAGGCCGGGGAACATCCAGTTCGGGTTCGCGATCGGCAGATAGGGAAAGGCTTGGCCGATCACTGCGACCTGGGCCCCGCCGCGCTCGAACATTTTATAGGCTTCGTAGGCCGGCTCGTCCCACTCGGCGTCGAAGATGTTCGCGCCCAGGAAGGGGAAGTCGAGCCACTCGACGATCTCGTCGTCGCGGTCGTGGCCGAAGGTGAATTCGCAGAGCGAGGTCATGGCGTCGGGCCGCAGGGCGTTCATGACGTTCACGACGTCTTGGCCGTTGGTCTGATGCGCCGTGTAGCTGCCGTGCCAGGTGTCGCCGCCGTCGAGCAGCAGCGCGTCCGGACGCTCGGCGCGGATCGCTTTCACCACGGTCGCGACCCGGTCCATGCCGCCCATGCGCCCATATTCTTTGGCCAGCGCCGCGAAGTCGGGATAGGCCAGGGCGTAAGCGCGCGGCGAGCCGGCGTCGATGTTGTAGAGCTTCAGGAAATCCGCGCCCGTCACGTGCGGCGGCTGACCGGCGGCGGCGCCGACGCCGAGATTGATCTCAGGCTCGCGGAACCAAACCGGCTTCAGCTGGGCGTGAAGGTCGGTCAGGTGGATCAAGGTCACCGCCCCGAGCGGATCAAAGGCCAGCAGATCGTCCTGCGCGAGTTTCTGTTGCGCCGCCAGGCGCCCCCAGTGACCAAAGCCCGAGGCGCCGACGATCGCCGAGGCCGCCATGGCCGCCTGCAGAAAATCGCGTTTCGAAATCATCTTCGGACCCTTCTTGGCGGCTGTCGCGACGCCGCCGGCGCGCCGCGGCCCATCCGAAGCGGGGGGCGCGCGGGGAGAGACAGGATTGAGCGCGCCCGGCCGAGCGAACGCGGCCGGGCCTTTGGCTTTGCGGTTTTACTGGCGGACCGACGGGGTTTCGACGTCGAGACCTTCGCCGCGCCAAGCGACGTACAGCTCGAGCGCGCGCAGCTCGGCCGACCCCGGCGAGAAGGTGTGCGCCCGGGTGTCTCGGATGCAGCCCTTGAAGCGCCCGTGGATCGAGTTCAGCTTCGTGTTCTTCAAACGATAGGTCGGAAAGCCGTTGGTGTGGCCCTGGCTCAGATGGTCCGCGCGGATCATCATGCCGTTGTTGAGCTCGTGACAGCTGGCGCAGGACAACTCGAGCTGCCCGTACCGGGTGTAGTAGATCTCTTTGCCGCGCTCGAACCACTCGGCCGCCGGCCCGTCGACGTCGACATCGACCGGCATGCCGCGCGACTGCAGGCCGATCAGCGCGACCATGCCGTTCATCGGTTCCTTGTCCCACTTCCAGGCGTCGGCCTGCATGCGGTCCGTGCGACAGCTGTTGATAAAGTTCTCGAGGCTCCAGACTTCGCCGGCCTCGGCGTTCCACTTCGGCATGCCGGCGCGGACGCCCTTCATGGTTTCGGCGACGTCGTCGTGGCAGTCGGCGCAGGCCTTGCCTGCGGCCCCGTCCGGCGTGTCCCAGATTTCCTGCGCCTGCTCGACGAAGATGAACGCCGGATTGTCGAAATCGTCGGTCTGGAGCGCTTGGGTCTCGTCCGACCGGTAACGCCACCCCGAATAGAGGGTGCCGAGATTGGTGTCGTCATGGGCGGCCGCTTCGGTGACGATGGTCTCGCCTTCGATCGCGAGCTGGTCTTCATCCGGGCCGGCCAGCGCGGCCGTGGCGGTCAGTGCGCCGGCCGAAAAGGCCAGCGCGACCGCGCTCAAAGTGCGCGTAAACATGTTTCCTCCCTGGTTCGCTTGTTCAAGAACAAGCGACGCTCAGCCGATTTTGATCTTCTTTTCGAGATCGTAAACCGAGCCGTCATCGTCGGTCCAAACGAACTTGACGGCGCCCGCCGCCGGAACTTTCATCGAAAACTCGAAGTACGGGTTGGCCGAGACGGCCGGGTCGATATCGAACGACACGACCGACTCGCCTTCGAAGGTGACTTCGAACTTGTTGATGATCTGACGCGGGATCAGCTCGCCGGTCTTTTTGTCTTTGCGCTGACCCGATTCCATCGGGTGGCTGATCAGCGACTTGACGGTGAAAGCTTCGTTGGCGGCGACTTTGCTCGGCACTTTTACGCGCGGCTTAACTTTGGCCATGATGCGGTCTCCTAAAGTTGCGTTCAGCGAGGGGCGGCCCGATCAGCCGCCGCAGCCGCCGATGGTGACCTTCACGGCGCGCTCGGCTTTGGCGAAGCTGCCGTCGGCCAGCTTGGCGACCGCGACCACGTTTTGGGTCTTGGCCAAACGGATCCGGGTCGACGCGACGCTGGCCGCGGCCAGCGCGCCGAAGTGGAAGGTGGCGACGCCCGGGCTCGGGTTGCCGTCGGCGAGGATCAAGATGTCGGTCGCGCCCTCGGCGCCGACTTCGATCGGCACGGTGTTGCCGTTCTCGGCGATCTCCGGGGCGTCGATGTCGACGCCGCCGTCTTTGACCGCCGCGCCGCCGGTGAAGGCCGCGATGGCGTCGTCCATCAAGTTCGCTTCGGCCAGGGCGGGCATCGGCAGGGCGGTGGCCGCGACGGCCCCCAGGCCGAGCAGCATCGCGTCGCGTCGGGTGAGTTGCATCGGAGTCTCCTTGGTTGCGGCGCCCGCACGGATCGGACGCCGGTTGGGACCGTCGCCGCGACGGGCGCGGCGGCGGGCGCTTATTGTTCTTTCATGGTCGCGAGGAAGGCGACGACGTCCTCGACCTGCTGGGCCGACAGGATCGGCTCGATGGTCTCGGCCGGACCCCCGGTGTAGCCGTCGCCCGGCCGCACGAAGCCTTCGGTCTTGTAGAAGGCCGGCATGACCGTGCCGTCGAAGGTCATTTTGGCGTTCGCGACGATCCCGCGCAGTTCGGCTTCGGACCAGCGGTCGCCCACGCCGTCGAGCGGCGGGCCCACTTCGCCGTGCCACGGCGCGTCCTTCAACTGCTCGGCCGCGTGGCAGGCGATGCAGTTGCCCTGGCTTTTGGTGATGATGATCTCGCGGCCGGCCGCCGGGTCGCCCGGCTGGCCCGTGAGCGATCCGGCGATCGCCCCGTTCTCGTAAACGACTTTCGACGGCGACACCTCGCCGGCGGAGGCGGCCGAGACCGCAGCCGCCGCGACGAGACCAATCCACGCGTAGTTTCTCATCAGCGTCCTCCCATTGACCGCTTCGCGGGTGTTGTTGACTGCAACCGATCAATCTCCGCGAAATTTTTCAATTCAAGAATTCCGATTTTCGAATTTGTCGCAGCGCGACCGAGCGGGGGCGGCGGCCGCTAATCGGCGCTGTTCTGCTCGGCGAGGGTGCGCGCGACGTATTTTTGGAAATGTTCGTCGCCCGCGTAGCCCTTCTCGACGACCCACTGGAACATCGCGCGGGTGGTGCCCTTGCCGAAAGCGCCGGGCATGGTCGCGACCGCGGCTTCGGCGGCTGTGCCTTGCGTCGGGGGCGTCTCGGGCATGAACATGATCGTCGGCGTGAACACGACGCCCCAGCGCTTGGCCATGTCTTTCTCGGGCAGAGCTTCGCCGTCGAAGTCGGTGACTTCTTCGTCGCCGAACAGGTTCATCTGAACTACCACGAAATTCTGTTGAATGTACTCGGCGAGTTTAGGGTCCGACAGCACCTCTTCGTGGAGTTTCTTGCAATAAATGCAGCCGCGCTGTTCGAAGATAATCGCGAGGCGCTTGCCTTGGTCCGACGCCGCTTCGAGGTCTTCGGCCATGTCTTTGAAAGTCACGGCCAACCAGGGCGTCTTGTGCAGCCCGTCGTCGCCGATCTCGGCCTGGGCGGGCGGACCGCCGAGCATCAGGGCGGCGGCGAGCGCCGCGAGGGCGATTCTGAAGCGCTTCATGACGACTCCTTGGTCTTCGGCCGGCCGGCGGCGGGGTGTCGACGTCACTGGATGACCCCCAGATCGGGCCCGTAGCGCAGCATCCAGTCGGCGATCACGCTGACCGTGTCGGTCGCGATCAGCGCGCTGAAGCCGATTAACAGGACGCCCATGACCCGTTCGACGACCGGCAGATGCTTGCGAAAGTCGCGCGCCAGCGACAGGAAGAGCGGCGCGAACAGCGCCGCCAGGATGAAGGGGGCGGTCATGCCGACGGCGTAGGACAGCAGAAGCCCGGCGCCTTGCCAGGCGGTGTCGGCGACGCCCGCGGTGAGCAGGATCGCGGCCAGGACCGGACCGACGCACGGCGTCCAGCCGAAGGCGAAGGCGAGGCCGACGAAATAGGCGCCGAGCACCCCGAGTTTGCGTCCGCCGAAATCGAACTGCGCCTGGCGCTGCAGAAGCCCGATGCGGAACACGCCCAGAAAGTGCAGCGCCAGCACGAGGATCAGCGCCGCGGCCGCGAAGCGCAACAGGTCGAACCAGTCGCGGAGATGTTGACCGAAAGCGCTGGCGCTCGCGCCCAGGCCGACGAAAATCGTCGCGACGCCGAGCGAGAACAGCACGGCGGTCGCAACCACCCGCGTGCGAACCGCGCGATTGAAGGCGTGGTCCGCGCTCAGGTCGGCGAACGAGACGCCGGCCAGATAGCAGAGGTAGAACGGCACGATCGGCAGCACGCACGGGGAGAGGAACGACAGCAACCCCGCAAACGCCGCGGCGGCGTAGGTCACGTCCAGACCCATCGTCCTCCCCTGTCAAAAATCGTTTTTATATATTCAAATTATTGGATACGACTTCTGCGGTCAACAAAGGGTCCGGCATGCGGCAATCTGTCAATTTAACGGCGACGATCGGCCGGCCCATGAAGGGCGGGGCGGCGAAGCGGGGCTTGGCGAGCGCGGCCGTGGCGAAAGCAGCCGTGGCGAAAGCGGCATTGGCGAAGGGGGCGGCGGCGACGGGGGCGGCGGCGATCCTGGTCGCGGCCTGCGCGCTTTGGACCGCGGCCCGCGCCGAGCCCGCGGCGGCGCCGGGGGCCGCGCGGGTCGAAAGCGCCGCGACCCTCGAGCTTCTGATGGTCGAGCAGGCGGGCTGCCACTATTGCGACCAATGGGATGCGGAGGTCGGCGTCGTCTACGCAAAGACCGCCGAGGGCGCCCGCGCGCCGCTTCGTCGGATAAATATTCGAGACGTCCGGGACGCGGGACTCGAGCTCAAATCGCGCCCGCGCTACACGCCGACCTTCATCCTGATCGCGGACGGCGGCGAGCTTGGCCGAATTGAAGGGTATCCGGGCGAGGATTTTTTCTGGGGGCTCTTGCAGCAATTGCAAGAAAAAGCGCTTGGTCCCGCCGCCGCCGACGCTGGCGGTCCCACCTAAGATATGATTGTTTGGTCGAGCCCGTTGGCGACAGACGCGCCCGCCGAAGCCCGCGACGGCGCGCCAATAGCGGTGGCGAAAGTTTGGGTTCGGAACGAAACTCTTGAGTGCGACATGCCGCTGCCCGCGTTCGATAGCATCGAAGACGAGGCTGAAATGGCGGAAATGCTCGCCAATATTCAGCGCGCCACGACGTTTTTGAAGGCGCTCGCGCATGACGGGCGCCTGATGATCCTGTGTCATTTGGCGTCGGGCGAGAAGTCGGTCACAGAACTTGAAGCGCTGCTCTCTTCGCGTCAGGCTGCGGTATCTCAACAGCTGGCGCGGTTGAGGCTTGAAGGGCTGGTTGAATACAGACGCGACGGCAAAACGATCTATTACCGATTGGGCGATCCGAAAGCCCGACGCATGATCGAGACGGTTTACGCGCTGTTTTGTCAAAAAGACGGGCCCGACACCGCCTAAGACGCGCCGCGGATGGAAGAACGGCCCGATGACCCCGCTCGCCGAAGCGCTTCTCTCTGTGATGTCCGACGGCGCGGCCGCCGCGGCGATCGGCGTGATCGCCGGCCTGCCGCTGGGGGCCGCGGCTTATCGCGGCCGATTTTGCACCCTCGGCGCGATCGAAGACGCGGCCTATGGCGGCGACTGGACCCGCGCGCGGATCTGGGCGCTGGCGCTGGCGGTCTCGATCGCCGTCTTGGCCGCGGCCGCCGCTCAGGGGGCTGTCGATCCCGAGCGCACGGTCTACGCCGTTGCCGTCTGGAACCCGACCGCCAGCATCGTCGGGGGGCTGCTGTTCGGCTATGGCATGGCGATCGCCGGCGGCTGCGGGCTGAGCGCGGTGACGCGCGCGGCCGCCGGAGACCTGCGGTCGGTCGTGGTGCTGCTCGTGATGGGCATCGCCGCCTACGCCGTGATGTCGGGCCCGCTCGCCTGGCTGAGGCTCGAGCTGTTTCCGCGCCCCTTCATCGAGGACGGCGTCACCGCGGGCCTCGACGCGCAGGCGGCCGGCCTGGTCGGCGGGCCGCCGATCGTTTGGGCGTTCTCGGCCGCGGCGCTGCTCGGCGCGTGGGCGCTGAATGGGCGCGCGTTCCGGCGCTCGCGGGCCGCGGCGGCGACGGCGCTCGCCGTCGCGGCGGCCGTCTGCCTGGGGTGGCTCGGCACGGCGGCCCTGGCCGACGCCACGCTCGGCGGCGCGCCGGTGGCGTCGCACAGCTTCACCGCGCCGGTCGGCGAGAGCATCTTGTATCTCATGACCGCGTATGGCGGCGGGCTGAGCTTCGGCGTCGGCTCGATCGCGGGCGTCGCGCTCGGGGCGCTGCTGAGCGGGCCGCTGTTCCGCGGCATGCGGTGGGAGGCCTGCGAGGATCCGCGCGAGCTGCGCCGTCAGCTCGCGGGCGCGGCCTTGATGGGCGTCGGCGGCGTCGTCGCCTTCGGCTGCTCGATCGGCCAAGGCCTGTCCGCCTTCGCCGTGCTCGCGCCCAGCGCTCCGGTGACCGCGATCGCCATCGTGCTCGGGGCGCGGATCGGCCTTGCCGGGCTGATCGAGGGGGCCGCGCCGCGGAGCGTGCTGTCGGGCTGGTTGGGCCTCGGCCGCTCGTCGTGAGCGTCGAGCCCGCGCGCGCGGCGGCGGGTCAGACGCTTTGCGCCAGGTCGGTCTTGGCCGACGCGCCGCGCGGGCGATCGATCAGGTGATCGGTCGCCGCCGCGCCCAGCCAAAAGGCGGTGAGCGCGACCCAGGCCGTCAGCGCGAACACCGACCCGCCGGTCAGCCCGGCCCCGATCGCGCAGCCGCCCGCCATCATCGCGCCCGCGCCCATCAGCGCCGCGCCGCCCAACTGGCGCAGCATCGGGCCCGTCCCCGAGAACCCCTCGAGCTTCCAGTCGCCGAACAGGATCGCCGCCGCCGCCGCGCCCAAGAACACCCCTGGCACCAGGCCGAGGTCGAAATCGACGCCCTCGAGCGGCGTCAGCGCCGTCATCAGCAGGTCGGCCGACGGGCCCGAGAAGCTCAGGCTCTCCACCGGGGTGGGCTCGAAGGTCAGGCCCGACAGGCTTTCGGTGCTCCACCAGCCCGCCGCCACGGCGAAGCCGACGCCGCACCCCGCGACCAGCGTCATCGGGGCCACCCGGTTGCGCGCGGCGACCGCCAGGGCCAAAGCGGCGGCCCCCAGGCCGAGCGCGACGCCGACCCCGGGGCCGAAGCCGAGGGTCGCCAGAAGGTCCGGATTGGGCCCGGCCGTGGTCCAGAGCGTCGCCCCGGCGTCGCGCACCGGCGACAGGGCCCCGCGCAGCATGCTCTGCGCCGAAACCGCGAACACCAGCCCCGCCAGCAGCGCGCGCAGATTGCCGCTGGCCGCCAGCACCAGCAGCCGGCCCGGGCACCCGCGCGCCAGCACCATGCCGGCGCCGAACATCGCCCCGCCGATCAGCGCGCCCGACAGCGAGCCGACGCCCGCGCGCCACCGCGCCTCGGACAGATCCAGGATCTCGAGCCAGAGCGCGAGCTGCACCCAGAACAGCGCCGTCGAGAAGGCCAGCAGCCACACCGCGACCCGGGGGCCGAGCGCGCCGCGGGCGAACTCGACCGCCGCGGCGCGCAGGCAAAAGCGGCTGCGCTGCGCCGACACGCCGTAGAGCACGCCGACCAGCAGCCCGGCCAGGCCAATGGCGCCGGGCTCGCCCAGCCGCTCGATCGCGAAATCCAAGGGGGCGAGCAGGTCCATGGAAGTCTCCGGCGTTGGCGAGCGGCGCGGTCCGAGGGCGTCTGGTCAGCGGTCCAAGGGGCGCCTGAGGGGGCTGGGAGCGCCTGAGGAGCGCCTAAAGGTCGCCCGTTCTTGCGCGGGGCGCGCGGGCGCGCGTTGATCTCGGTCAGGCGCGGCCGCCGGAAAGTTCGCGCGCGGCGGTTACACTTCCGATCGTCGATGTTCAGAAGGAGAGGTCATGGCCGCAATCGACCCCACGCCGCCCCGCGCCCGGGCCGCCCCGCGCGCAATCCTGATCGCGGGTCCTCTCCTGGCCCCCCTGACCCCCCTGACCTCCCTGGCCCTCTTGGCGGCCCTGCTGGCCCATGGCCCGGCCGCGGCCGACGAGCGCGCGCCCGAGGCGGTGCGGCTGTTCGACCGGGCCGACGTCAACGCCGACCGCGAGCTCGACGCGCAGGAGATCCGCCGCGCCCGGGCGCTGCGGTTCGAGGAGCTCGACCGCGACGGCGACCGGCGCCTCACGGCCGACGATTTCCGCGACCAGCCCCGGGGCGGCCGCCGGTTCCGCGCGCTGCGGCGTCTCGACCGAGACGGCGACGGGCGCATCACGGGCAACGAATACCTGAAACGCGGCGACCGGCTGCCCGGCGACCGCAATCGCGACGGCGCGGTCTCGGTCGAGGAGTTCTTCGACGGCGGCTATCGCGCGCTGCGGCGCAGCGGCGGCTAGCGCAGGCGGAACTGGTTGCGAACCGCGAGCAGGAACAGGAAGATCAGCACCGTCGACACCAGCAGGTGCAGCGTTTCGAGGAACGCGACCCGGTCCGGCGTCGCGGGGCGGAAGAATGTGGGCAGCGCCGCGTCCGGCGCGATCTCGGGCGCGTCGACGCCGTAGAGGCAGGCGAGATCGACCCGCTCTTGCTCGGACGAGCCGATGCCCGACACGACGAAGGCGTGGGTCATCGACTGACGGAGCGCCGCGACGCGCTGGTCGCCGGCGCCGGCGCGGCACGGGATCTCGGCCAACAGCGCCTGGGGCGCCGGCGCGGGCGTCAGATACGCGACCGCGAACAGCCCCAGCGCCAGGGTCCACCACAGCAGCGGCAGCAGGGCCGAGCGGCCGTAGCTCGAGGCCCCCTGATAGAGCAGGTTGGCGCCGTAGCGGAACAGCCGCGGGCGCAGCGCAGGGTAGGGCAGCTTGCGCTTGCCGAGGGTCAGCGCGCGGCGCTCGACCAGCGGATACTCGGTCCGCCGCAACGCCCGCATCTCTCGGGCGAAATATTCGACCTCGCGCTCATGGTCGTGCGCCTCGATCGCCAGCCGCTTCAGGTTGCGCCATTTGGCGGGCAGGTTGGCGTCTCGGTCCGGCGCGGCTTCGCGCACCGTGACATTGTCGAGCCGCGGCGCCTGCGGAAAATTCGCCTGCACGAAGTCCGGCACGCGGCGGAAGCTCGCCCCCTCGAACGTGACCGCCGACCCGGCCACGCCCTGCGCCGCGAAAAAGCTGGCCGTGCCGTGAATGGTGGCGTGTTCGAGGGTCGTAAACCCTTCGAACCGCGTCTGCGTAAATTTGACATTTTCCGAGAACGTCGCCCTGACGAACCACGCGGCCCCCGCGAACGTCGCCCTGACGAACCACGCGGCC
>CAZBIG010000059.1:0-11335 GCA_964491865.1 uncultured Neomegalonema sp.
GGCTCCGAGTACCTCGCGAGCCTCGCCGAGGGCCAGGCGGCGGACGAGGTGCGCGAGCCGGTCATGGCCGTGGTGCGGGCGAGCTTCCGGCCCGAGTTCCTGAACCGCCTCGACGAGACCATCCTGTTCGAGCGCCTGTCACGCGAGCACATGGGGGGGATCGTCGAGATCCAGCTCGGGCGCCTCCGCGCCCTCCTCGCCGAGCGCAAGATCCAGCTCGAGCTCTCGGACGAGGCCAAGACCTGGCTCGCCAACGCCGGCTACGATCCGGTCTATGGCGCCCGGCCCTTGAAGCGCACCATCCAGCGGGCGCTCCAGGACCCGCTCGCACGCCTGATCCTCGACGGCACGGTGCGCGACGGCTCGACCGTCCAGGTCGATGCCGGCGAGGGCGAGCTCCTGATCAACGGCACCGTCGTCCGGCTCGCGGCCTAAGGGCCGCAGAGGTCCGCCTCGCGGCCTGACCGGCGCGGGGGTCAGGCTCGCCGCCTTGATGTTGAACTTGCGGTACTGGGACTTCAGGAACCCCTCGGGCCCCGCGACGATCATGCCGCCGACGGCGTTCGTCCCCATGATGTGGCTGTTGTCGTAGACCTCAATCCGGCGCGGCGGCTGGTCGAGCCCGAACGCGTCGGCGACCCCGGCAAGAAGTTTTCCCTGCGCGGCGTTCTCCGCGACCTTGCGGCCGAGGCTTTCGCGGGCGTTCGACAACGCATGGTCGACCAGAGTTTTCTTCTCGCCGCGCTTCGGAACCAGGATCTCGACTTTCCGACCGGCGATGGTCGACAGCGCGGCCGCGATCATCTCGGCCTGCGGCGTCTCGTGGCTCAGCAGCAGCAGACGCGGCGGGGTTTTGTCCGTGTAGAACTGTCCCAGAAACGCCTCGAGGATCTCCTCGTCCGAACAGTCCTTCAGCGTTCGGGGGAAATACGCCTTGTTGCCCCAGTTCTGACCCGAGCGAAAAAAGAACACCTGAATGCAGGTCTGTCCGCTCTGACCATGCATCGCGACCACGTCCGCTTCGGCCACCCCTTGCGGATTGACGCCCTGATGCGCCTGGATCTGCGTGAGCGCGCGGATCCGGTCGCGGTAGGCGGCGGCGCGTTCGAACGCCATTTCCGCCGAGGCGGCCGACATTTTTTCCGCCAACTCCGCCTGAACTTTGGTCGACTTGCCGGTCAGGAACCGCTTGGCGTCCGCGACCAGCGCCGCATACGCCTCCTCGGTCACCAGACCGACGCAGGGCCCGGCGCAGCGCTTGATCTGATACAGCAGGCACGGCCGGGTCCGGTTCTCGAACATGCTGTCCGAGCAGTTCCGGAGCAGAAACGCCTTTTGCAGCTGATTGATCGTGCGGTTCACCGCGCCCGCCGAAGCGAACGGGCCGAAATAATCGCCCTTTTCCGACTTGGCGCCGCGATGTTTCGCGATCTGCGGATAGGGTCCATCCTTGATCTGAATGTGGGGAAAACTTTTGTCGTCGCGCAGCAGCACATTGAAGCGCGGTTTCAGTTGCTTGATCAGGTTGGCTTCAAGCAGCAGCGCTTCGGTTTCCGTCTCGGTGCGGACGAACACCATCGAGGCGGTCGACAAGATCATCCGCAAAATGCGGGTCGTATGACCGGTCATATTGGCGTAATTCGCCACGCGCTTCTTGAGCGAGCGGGCCTTGCCCACATAGAGCACCTGACCCTTCGGATCGAGCATGCGATAAACGCCGGGCGCGTCCGGCAGCGTCTTCACATAGGACGCGATCACCTCGATCCCCGTCGGGGCCGGCCCCTCGACGTCGTAGCGCACGCCCTCCTCTTCGATCCCGTCGAGGGCCGTCGGCTCGGGTCGAGACGGATAGGCGGTCGGCGGATCCGAGCGGTCGTCGTCGTCTGCGGTCTCGCGCGCGGGGCGTTGGGCGATCTCCTGGCTCATGCCCGCCAAGATAGAGCCGCCGGGCGCGACGCGCATCCCGAAACCGTCGGACGCGCGGTCGGCGACCTCGCCGGCGCGGTCGACGTCGGGTGGGCGCGCGAGACGTCGCAGCCGGCGCCGCGCGAGCCGGGGCGGGAAGACGTCGACCGCGCCCCGAAAGGCCGATCACAAATCGCGCGCGACGCGAAACCCGATGAACTCGAAGCGCACGTCGCGCCCATAGTGCCAGCGATCCGTCGAGCGCAGAAAGCGCGGCCGCGCGCTCCAGCCGCCGCCCCGCACCACCGCCGAGATCGCCCGCGCGTCCGCGCCCAGGCGCCGCGGCGCGCCGTTGGTCGGGGCCCCGGCGTAGCCCTCGATCCAGCAATCCTCGACCCATTCGGCGACGTTGCCGTGCATGTCGTAGAACCCCCAGGCGTTCGGCGGATAGGCGCCCACGGGCGTCGTCCGCTCGAGGAACGTCGCACCGCAGCCGGAGATCCAGGGATCCTGACCGTTGAAGTTCGCTTGGGCGGTCGTGATCATGTCGCCCGTCGAGAACCGCCCGTCGCCGCCGGCGCGGCAGAGATACTCCCACTCGGCCTCGCTGGGCAGACGATACCGCGCGCCGACGACTTCCGAGAGCCACGCGCAATAGCGCTGGGCGTCCTCCCAGGAGACGTTGATCACCGGACGCCGGCCGCGCCCCCATCCGTGATCATCCGGGCGCTCGGCGCCGGTCGCGGCGACAAAGGCGTCATACTCGTCAAAGGTCACGGCGAAACGGCCCACCGCGAACGGGCGTCGAAAGGTGACCCGATGGCGCGGCCGCTCGTTGTCATGCGCCCAGCGGTCGCGCTTCTTAGCGCCCATTTGAAACCGCCCGAGCGGCGCCGCGATCAACGCCGGGGTCGGCGCGCCGCAGGCCGTCGCGTCATGGAACACCGTCAAAGGCGGCGGCGTCTCCCAGCCCCCGCACGCGCCGTCCGCGGCCATCGCGCCCTCTTTTCGCAGCGACCGCCGGCGGCGGACGAACGCGGGCAGTCTGGCGCGAGCCTATTTGCAATCCGTGAACCGCGCCGCGCGACGCGGGATGGGTTGGTTAAAATGCGCCGGTTCCACGCCGCGGCGCGGTTGGGCGCGGGTCAGCGGCGGCGCCGGATCTCCACGCCCGCGGCCTCGGCGCCGGGGATCGCCTGCGGCTTCTCGACCGTCACCGAGACCTCGAGCACGCGATCATCCTCGAGACAGCGCGCCGCGACCCGTTCGGCCAAGGTCTCGACATAGTCGATATGCCCGTCGGCGATGATATCCCGGACCATCCCGCTCAGGCTTTCGTAACAGACCACCGACCGGGCGACGGTCTCCGAGGGCTGCGGCGGCGGGGCGTAAAGAACCCGTTCCGCCCGGGCGCCGTCGTCGACGCGCAGATCGAGCGACAAAACGACCGGCTGGCGCGCGCGCCGCTCATGGGGATGCACGCCGATCGACGCTTCGAGACGCAGGGACCGCAGAAAAACGCGGCGCGCGGTCGCCGCGCGCCACCCGGCGAGGGTTTCCGCGGCGGCCGGGGTCGCGGGCGCCGAGGGGTCCGCAGCGGCCGTCAGCGGGTCGGGAACGGCGGTTGCGGCGGAGGTCTTTGTCATGCGGGGGGCTCACGGAAAGAGGCGGCGGGATCGGCGGCGATCAGGCCGCGCGGCGCGGCGGGGCGGCGTCGCCGGCTTGGGCGACCAGAGCTCGGGGAAGAAGGCGCGTGGACGAGCATCTTTAGGCGCGGGCTTCGGGTCGCGGATTGAGGCGCGGGCGGGCGGCTTATTCGGGGATGCCGATGACGTCCGGGGTGCGCCAAGCCAGATGCTGCCCCCCGTCGACGGCGATCATCTGTCCGGTCACCGCGCGGGCGGAAACGAGATACCGCAGCGCTGCGACGATGTCGCCGGCGTCCGCCCCCCGCTCCAGGATCGTCGCCGCGCGCTGCTGGGCGAAATGGGCGTCCGTCTGGCGCGCGTTCGCCATGGTCGGCCCAGGTCCGATCCCGTTGACCCGGATCTGCGGCGCGAGCGCCTGGGCCAGCGTCTGCGTCAGCGCCCAAAGCCCCATTTTGGCGACCGTGTAGCTCATGAAATGCGGCGTCAGCTTGCGCACCCGCTGATCGAGCATGTTGACGATCAAGCCGCTCGCCAGGGGCTCGGGGCCGAGACCGTCGTCTTGCGACAGCGTCGGCGGGCACTGCGCCGCGAAAGTTTGGCTGAGCACGAAAGGCGCGCGCAAATTCGACTCGAGATGCCGATCCCAACTGGCGCGGTCGGCGCTGCGCACATCGTCGCGCTCGAAGATCGACGCGTTGTTCACCAGCAGCGAGAGCGGCGCGCCGAGGCCGTCGGCGGCGGCCGCGACGAGACCGCCCATATCGGCCTCGGCCGTGAGATCGGCCTGGACCGCGGCGGCGTTCGGCGCGCCGGCGGCTTTGAGCGCGTCGACCACCGCGCGCGCCGCCTCGGCCGAGCTGTTGTAGTGGATCGCCACCGACCAGCCGTCTTCGGCGAGGGCGAGGGCCATGGCCCGCCCCAACCGTTTCGCGCCGCCGGTCACGAGCGCCGCGCCCGCTTTCATGGGAGCCTCCCGATCACATTCGAGAGATCCTTAGACGCCTCCGCGCCGCCATGCGCAAGACAAGCGACCGTTCACGGCCTGAAACCGCGCCGCGCGCCGTGTCGCCCGACGGCGGCCGATCAGCCCGCCACCGCCGGGGTGGCCGGGGTCATCAACACCACCGCGATGTAGGCCACGTAAGCGGCGAGGAACACGCCGCCCGATACCCGATCGACCTTGAGCCGCAGCCAGATGAAGGGGGCAAGCGCGAGCGAGGCCAGCACCATGACCCAAAGATTGAGCGTGAGGAACTCCTGCGGGATCGCGATGGTGTCGAGCGTCGCCGCCACGCCCAGGATCGCGAGCAGATTGAACACGTTGGAGCCGATCACATTGCCGATCGCGATGTCCGCCTGGCGCCGGATCGCGGCCATGACGGTGGTCGCGAGCTCGGGCAAAGACGTGCCGAGCGCCACGATGGTCAGGCCGATCGCGGCTTCCGAAACGCCGAGATCGCGGGCGATGATCATCGAGCCCTCGACGGTCAGATCGGCGCCGAACGGCAAGCCGATCAGGCCGAGACCGATCAAGCCGAGGATTTTCCAGGGCGGCATGGACGGATCCGCGTCGTCGAGCTGCTCGACGTCCGACACCTGCCCGGCGCGCCGCGCGGCCAGGGCGCAGCGATAGGTGTCGAGCAGGAACAGGGCCAGGAGAGACAGCAACAGCGCGCCCTGCCACCAGACCAACGACCCGCCCCAGCAGAGCGCCACGGCGACCACCGTGACCATCATCATGATGACGTAGTTTCGCTTGGTCTCGGGGGAATGGTCGCCCAGCGGCGCGAGCAACGCCGGCAAACCGATGACCAGCAGAACGTTGGCGATGTTCGAACCGATCACGTTGCCGACGGCGATCTCCGGCACGTCGCGTATCGCCGCTTCCACGGTGACGAACAATTCGGGCGCCGAAGTGCCGAAGGCGACGATCGTCAGACCGACCAGGATCGGGGGGATCTGAAGGCGCACGGCCGCGGAGACCGAGCCGCGGACCAACAAGTCGCCCGCTGCGAACAGAAGCGCCATGCCGACGGCGACCTGCACATATTCCATCAAACACCCCACGGTAAAACGGACAGCCAGGACCGGCTCTCCGATTGGATCGCGCTGAACCCTTTACTTCGGGCGGCGCGCATGCGCGATGATCCGCGTCACGGCTGAGAGCTAGGTAGGGGGCCGCCGACCGCGCGCAACGGCTTATCTGGACAAAACATGCCGTTCGCTTTGTGATTGCGGTCACATTACGGAAATTCGCTAAACAGACCGTAAACAAACGCGCCGCGCGTTAACTTTTCGGCGACGCGCTCGGATCCGAGTTCGGTCGTTACGGCGTTGGATGGCGTTCGCACGCACAAAGCGCGGTCGGCGCGCGGAAGGCTCCGCACCGGGGGCACGGCTCGAGCGTCTCGACGCGCGACGCGCCTTTCAAACGGCTGCGCATCAGGTCGCGCACGAACATCGCGCCCACCAGGAACACGGCCGCCAGGGATAAGATCTTCATCCACATCGTCGCCTCACGGAGGTTGTGGCGCGCCGAGGCGCTCAGAGGCCGAACCGTCCCCAAGCCGCGCGCCGCTCGATTTCGTTGAGCGCCGCCTCGACCAGGGCGTCGGGCGTCACCGCCGACAGACCGGCGCTCGCCGCGTCGCGCACATCCGCGCCGGCGCCCGGTCCGCCGAACCACGACGCGAACAGCCCCTTGCGCGGCGTGATCGGCACGAATTGCACATCGTCGCCGAACCGCTCTCGCATCACCGGCTGCAGGCGGCCCACGCCGTCGGTCAACCCCAGCGACGCCGCCTCGGCGCCCAGCCAGACCTCGCCGGAGAACAGCGCCGGGTCGCCCCCCAAGCGATCGCCGCGAGAAGCCTTCACCAGCGCGATGAAATTCTCATGGATCCGCTCTTGAAGCGCGCCGAGCCAAACCTTGTCCTCGGGTTTTTCCGGCAGAAACGGATCGAGCCGCGCCTTCGCCGCGCCCGCGGTCTGCAGGCGGCGCTCGACGCCCAAGCGGTCGATCGCCTGATGAAAACCGAAAGACGCCGAGACGACGCCGATCGAGCCGACGACGCTGTTCTCCTCGGCCCAGATTTCGTCGGCCGCGCACGCGAGCATGTATCCGCCCGAGGCCGCGACATCCTCGCAGAAGGCGAAGACGGGCGCGCCCTTTTCGTTGGCCGCGTCGCGAATGCGCTGGGCGATGAGGGCGGACTGCGCGGGCGCGCCCCCCGGCGAATTGATCGCCAACGCCACCGCGGCCAGGCGCGGCGTCGCGAAGGCCCGCTCGACCAGCGGCGCCAGGGCGACGTCCTCGAGGCCGCGTGAAAACCGGCCGCCGGCCCCGATCACGCCCGACAGGCGCAGCACCGCGACGCGGCGAGAGGGGCGCATCAGGCGCGAGACGAAAGATCGACGCTTGCTCATGAGCGTCACTTAGGACGCAAGCCCCGGATTGTCTCGGATGACGCTTTCGCCGGCTGCGATCAGCGTCTCGAAAGCCGCGCTTTCGTCTGGATCGGCGGGTCCGGCGCGGGCGGCCTCGAACACGCGCCGGGCCGCCGCCGCGCCCGCCGGGCCCGCTGCGGCGGCGGCGAAGCGCACCAGCGCCGCCTGTTCGACCCGCTCGGCCTCGAGTTCGAGCGCCTTCAGCCGCTCTCGGAACGCGCCGACCGCCGCGGCGGCGCCGATCTCCGGCGCGCCCGTCTTCAATTCTCGCCGAAGATGTCGCAGCGGACGCACCGCCCGCGCGGACCAGGCCGCCGACGCGCCGACCGCCGCGGCCACGCTGACCGGCTCGAGCGCGCCCCGCGTCAAACCGCACCAAAGCGAAAACAGCGCGAGATTGACGTCCCATCCATGAACGTCCTGAAGGCGCAAGCACGCCTCCGGGACGCCCGGACGCTGATAGACCGTCACCGAAAAGCGCCAAAACGCGTCGCCGAGACGTCCAGTCTCGCTTTTTTCATCTTGAGAAGGCATAACGCCGCGCCGTTCCGGGGCCGAGCCGCGTCGCGCGGCGTTCCAGGGTGTGGAGGTCCGATGAGAGTGATGACCCCCGAGGAAGCGCTGAAGGTCAAGCTCCAAGCGCTCCTCGACGAGCATCGCCGGTTGAACGAGGCGGTCGACGCCATGACCCCTCCGCGCGCCCTGTCGTCGCTCGACCTGCAACGCTTGAAGAAACGCAAATTGGCGATCAAGGATCAGATCGTGGCGCTTCAGGATCGGCTCAACCCGGACATCATCGCCTGACGCGCGGGCCGGCGGCCGCCGCGGATCAGGCGTCGCCGGCGCGCCGCGGCTGGGCGTCGACCCGCCAGCTCGCCGATCGGAAGGACAGCGTCATGGAGCAAACCCCTGCCGCCGAGCGGGCCGCCGGGCCGTTGGTCGGCGTGGTGATGGGCAGCCAGTCGGACTGGGCGACGATGCGGCGCGCTGCCGAGATCCTCGAGACCCTGGCGATCCCGCACGAGACGCGGATCGTCTCGGCCCACCGCACGCCCGACCGGCTGTTCGCCTACGCCGAGGCCGCCGAGAGCCGCGGGTTGAAAGCGATCGTCGCCGGCGCGGGCGGCGCGGCGCATTTGCCCGGCATGCTGGCGGCCAAAACGCTGGTGCCTGTGCTCGGCGTCCCGGTGCAGAGCCGCGCCCTGAACGGGCTCGACAGCCTGCTGTCGATCGTACAGATGCCCAAAGGCTGCCCCGTCGGCGCGTTGGCGATCGGCGAGGCCGGGGCCGCCGCCGCCGCGCTGCTGGCCGCCGCCATCGTGGCCACGGCCGACGCGGACGCGGCCGAGCGCCTGCGCGCGTGGCGCCGCGCCCAAACCGACGCCGTCGCCGAGGCCCCCGAGGAATGAGCGCGGCCAGAACAGGGCCGACGCCGCCGGGCGGCGTCCTCGGCGTGGTCGGCGGCGGCCAATTGGGGCGCATGCTGGCGCTCGCCGCGGCGCGGCTCGGGCTGAAGACCGCCGTGTACGCGCCCGAGGCCGAAGGGCCCGCGCAATCGGTGGCGGCCTGGTCGACGGTCGGCGCGTTCGAGGATGTCGAGGCGCTGTCGGCCTTCGCCCGGCGCGTCGACGTGGTGACCTATGAATTCGAGAACGCGCCGGCGGGGCCGTTGGCGGCCGTCGACCGGATCACGCCCGTGCGGCCGCATCCGCGCGCGCTGGAGGCCGCCCAGGACCGATTGGTCGAGAAGACCCGACTGAACGCGATCGGCGTTCCAACCGCCCCCTTCGCCCCCGTCGACGGGCCGGAGGCCCTCGCGGCGCTGCTCGCCGATCCCGAAGGCCCGGCCGAAGCTTTCTTGAAAACGCGGCGTTTCGGCTACGACGGCAAGGGGCAGGCGCGGCTGTAGGGCCGCCTGCCGGCCGCCCACGCCGCCGACGCCGCCGCGCGCGCCTGGGCGGCGATCGGCGCCGCGCCCGCAATCCTCGAAACCCGGGTCGACTTTGCGCGCGAGCTGTCGGTGATCGCCGCCCGCAGCCTCGACGGCCGGGTGCGCTGCTATGATCCCGCGGAGAACGCGCACGAGAACGGGGTGCTGCGCCGCTCGATCGCCCCGGCGCGCTGCGCGCCCGAGCGCGCGCGTCAGGCCCAGGACATCGCGGCGCGGCTGGCCGAGGCGCTCGACTATGTGGGCGTCCTCGGCCTGGAGCTGTTCGACCCCGGCGGCGACGCCCCCCTGATCGCCAACGAGTTCGCCCCACGGGTCCACAACACCGGCCATTGGACGCTCGAAGCCTGCGCCGTCAGCCAATTCGAACAGCATGTCCGCGCGGTCTGCGGCTGGCCCCTCGGCGATCCCGCCCGCCATTCGGACGCGGAGATGATCAATCTGCTCGGCGACGAGGCGGAGGACTGGCGCCGCCTCGCGGCCGAGCCAGGGGCAGCGCTGCACCTTTACGACAAGGGCGCGCCGCAACCCGGGCGGAAGATGGGGCACGTCACCCGGCTGCTCGGCCCCGCGCGCTGCGGTTAGCCCGGCAGGTCGACCGGCGTGCCGGTGTCGATCGGCCCCCCAGGCTTGCGGATCCGGCTCGCCAACCAATTCGGCCCGCGCATCAGCAGCCGGCCGACGGGGTTGTCTTCGAGCGCGGCGCGGGCTTTCTGGATCCGCATCACGCCCTCGATGCGGCGATCGAGAAACGCCCAGCTTCGCTCGAAGCCCGGGCTGTCGTCGCCGAGCCAGAACAGCGTCGTGCTCGCATACACGCCAGAGAGCAGCGCGCGCTTCGTGTACCAGCTGAGATCCTCGGACGGATCGCCGAGCGCCGTCCAAATCGCGTCAGCCGTCTCCCACACCGCTTGCGCCCCGTCGGCGGCGTACACCGGCAAGGCGAACAGGGCCGATCCGCGGCGCACGGCTTCCCGATGCGGCGCGGCGATCTCGAGCCGGGCGCGGACCGCGAAGGCGGCTTTGTCGCGAACGCGCATCGCCCCAAGATCGGTCTCGGCGAGCTTCTCGATCAGTTGGCGGTCGCCTTCGCGATGAAACGCGAGCGCGAGATCGACGCCGCCGCGCGGAAAGGCGAGCTTAGCCGCATGCGGATCGACGCCCGCGTCCTCGACCGCCTGCTCGAGCGCGGCGTCGGTCCACCCGTCGAAGGGGATGTTGGGCAGGGCCGCCGCCAGGACCCGGCGCTGCAACGCGCGGCGCGGATCGGTCTCGGCGGCGTCGTTCGGCTCTTGTGACATCGCGCATTCCTCGCTAGCTCGATGGTCCGGCGTTGGAGCGCAGCCGCGCGCCAACCTCAGAAACGCGCCCGCCCCCGTCCCTCGCCCGTGCGAGTGGACAGGCCGCGGCGCTTTTGCTAATCATAGCGCCCTGTTTTGGAAACGAAAGGAAGCGCCCGCAGTGCAGGTTCAAGTCCGGGAGAACAACGTCGACCAAGCGCTGAAGGCGCTTAAAAAGAAGATGCAGCGCGAAGGCATCTTTCGCGAAATGAAGCTGCGTCAGCACTACGAAAAGCCGTCCGAGAAGCGCGCCCGCGAGCGGGCTGAAGCGATCCGGCGGGCGCGTAAGTTGGCCCGGAAAAAGGCGCAGCGCGAAGGCTTGTAAGGCGCGCGCCAGCACTGTGAAGGCTCGAAGCGGCCGGCGGGCGCTCCCCACCGGCGCTTTGCGTTTCGGCGGGCGCAGCGCCCCCGCAGCGCTTCGGCCCGCCCTGCGGCGCCGGCTTAAAACACCAACAAAAACAACAGCGCGACCACCGCGGCGCAAAAAGCGGAGATCCGGATCGTCCAGGTCCAGAACGCGTCGTACATCGCGCGCTGTTCGGTGATGTCCATTTTGCTCGGGCCGTCGTTCGACATCGCTGTGTTCGCTCCCTCTTGCGGCTAACCGCGGCGCCCGCCGCGCCCAGCGTCGATAGCCGGGGCGCGACGCCCGGACAACGGGTCGACCGCCCGGACCCGGTCGCGACCTGACGTCGCTGTCGCCGGCGAGGGACGGTTCAGAGCGCGGGCGCCCGCCAGCCGACCATGCCGTTCGCCTCGGCCGGCGACGGCGCCGAGGCCGGGACGAAGAAATCCGGCTGCAGACGCGCGCCGGGCGTGACCGCGTAACGCTCGAAATCGCCGACGCCCTCGGCGGCCAACACCAGATCGTCGAGGCAGAACCAGCCGGAGAACTCGGTCGGCCGCGCCAGGATCGCGACCGCGGCGTCGCCCATGATCTCCGGCGTGCGCGAGGCGGCGGCCATGGTCTCGCCGCCCAGCAGGTTGCGCACCGCCGCCGTGTCGATCGTGGTGCGCGGCCAGAGCGCGTTGACGCCGATCTTGCC
>CAZBIG010000060.1:0-597 GCA_964491865.1 uncultured Neomegalonema sp.
GGCCGAGCACCACGGCCTCGGCCCCGGACAGATCGCCCAGATGGTCGCGCAGCAACAGCATGCAGCGGGGCGGCGTGCTGGGCGCCATGGCCCGCTGTCCGGTGGCCAACAGCCCGACATTCGAGATGTGGAACCCGTCGACGTCCTTTTCCGGCGCGATCGCGTTGATGGCGAGGTCCGAGTTCAGATGCTTCGGCAGCGGCAACTGCACCAGCACGCCATGCACCGCCGGATCTCGGTTCAATTGGTCGATCAGCGCCAGCAGGGTCGCCTCGTCCGTGTCGGCGGGCAAGCGATGCTCGAACGACGCCATGCCGACCGCCTTGGTCTGCTCGCCCTTGTTGCGCACATAGACCCGGCTCGCCGGGTCGTCGCCCACCAGAACGACCGCCAGCCCCGGCGGGGCCCCGCGCGCCGCGGTGATTTCAGCGACATGCTCGGCCACGCGGGCGCGCAGCGTGGCGGCGAACGCTTTTCCATCGAGAACGGCGGCGGGCATGGGTCTCTCCCTGCGATTTCTTTTCTAGACCCCCAGCGCTAGCACGCCGTCGATCCGGACCGCACCCCGGATTGGACGTCGCGCGCGCGTCTGGTCGC
>CAZBIG010000060.1:607-11191 GCA_964491865.1 uncultured Neomegalonema sp.
CGCATGCCCCCCGGCTACCCGCACCGCCCCCGGTTTTGTTCGGCGCGCGCGCGTTTTCAGGCCCGCGCCGCGCCGGACATCTGCGCGCCGACATCTGCGCACCGCCCCAAAACGCGACATATTACTAAATAAACTCCAAAAACGAGCCACAAATTGTGCGTCTGCGCTCCAAAAACACACAAAAAAGGTCGATTTCAGCGCCTTTCGGCCAGAAGTTCGTCACCCGCTCCAGACGATTGTTAAACCGTGATCGGAACCGGCGAAGCCGTGGGGTCGGCGTTCGCCTGGTCGCCCGCCGTTTGATCGATCGCAAGCCGCCGCGTCGCGGCGCGATCAAGGATGGCGGGGTCCGACGCGAGACAGGCTGGGGAGCTCCGGGACATGCGAACTTTCGACATAGACCATCTGCGCGCGTTTCTGGCGATCGCCGAGACCGGCAGTTTCAGCCGCGCCGCGCGTCAGGTTCATCGGACCCAAGCCGCGGTCTCGGTGCAGATCAAACGGCTCGAAGAGACCGTCGGCGCCCGGCTGATCGACCGCCAGCCGCGCCGCTCGGTCCTGACCCCGGAAGGCGCCCGGCTGCGCGGCTACGCCGCCCGGATGGTGCGCCTGAACGACGAGGCGCTGGCGGCGCTGTCGGGCGAAGACTTGTCCGGCCGCCTGCGGATCGGCGCGCCGCTTTATGTGCAAAGCTTGTTGCCCGAGATCCTGGCCCAATTCGCGCGCGCTCATCCTCAGGTCGAGCTCGAGCTTTTGACCGCGCCGAGCCAAGACATGTTGGCCGAGACCAACGACGCCATGCTCGACGTCTCGCTGCTGGCGCTGCGACCGGGCTCGGACGCGGGCGAATTGCTGCGGCGAGAGCCGCTGTTCTGGGTCTGCGCCCCGCTCCACGACGCGCATGCGCGGCCCGTGGTCCCGCTGGCGCTGTTCTACCCGACCTCGTTGCTGCGCGACATCGCCACCGAAACGCTCGAGCGCGCGGGGCGCCCGTTCCGGATCGCCTATTCCAGCCCCAACACCGACGCGATCTGTCAGGCGGTCGCCGCCGGCCTGGCGGTCGCTATCCTGCCCCGCTGCTCGGTGCGCAGCGACTTCCGCATTTTGACGCCCGAGCACGGCTACCCCGATCTGCCGCCTTTCAACCTCTGTCTGGCGCGGGCCCCGCGCCCCGAGACGCCGACGCGGCGCGCGTTCGTGACGCATCTGACCGCGAGCTTGCGCCGGCACGAGGCGCTCGCGGACACGCCGCCGCCGTTGCCGACCACGCCGCAGACGCCGGCCGTCGACACGACGGGCGCCGTGGCCTAACGCTCGGCGGCGGCGGCCCGACCGCCGTCACGGAGCCTTCCCGATGCTGTTGCGCCTCGCCCCGGCGATGTTCGTGTTGCTGTGGTCCACCGGCTGGATCGTCGCGCAAGCGGCCAGCCCCTACGCCGATCCGCTGACCTTTCTGCTGCTGCGCTACCTGGCGGCGGCGGGCCTGCTGGCGGCGGCCCTGACGGCGGCGGGCCGCGCGCTGCCGAGCGATCCGTCGCTTTGGGTCCATGGCCTGGCCTCGGGCGTGCTGCTGCACGCGCTCTATCTTGGCGGGGTTTGGTGGGCGATCGACCAAGGCGTCCCGACGCCGCTGTCCGGGCTGATCGCGGCCGTGCAGCCCTTGCTGACCGCGGCGCTGGCGGTCAGCCTGATCGGCGAGCGGTTGAGCGCGCTGCAATGGCTCGGCCTCGCCCTCGGCCTGGGCGGGCTGGCGCTCGGCCTCGCCCCCAGCTTGGTCGGAACCGTCGAGGCGCGCGCCGGCGCTGATCTGGACCGCTGGGCGCTGCTGCTGACCGTGAACGTCGCGGCGATGGCCTCGGTGACGCTCGGCACTTTGTATCAGAAGCGTTTCTTGTCCCAACGCGCCGGGCGCGGTCAGGACCTGCCGGCCGTCGCGCTCACGCAATATGTCGGCGCGGCGATCGCGACCGCTCCGGCGGCCTTTTTGCTCGAAGAGATGCGCGTCGACTGGACGCCTCAGGCGTTGGCCGCCTTCGCCTGGTCGGTCGTCGCGCTGTCGCTGGGCGCGATCGGCCTGCTGTTGTTGCTGATCCGCCATGGCGAGGTCAGCCGCGCCGCGTCGCTGATCTATCTCGTCCCCGGCGTCGTGGCGATCCAGGCGTGGCTTTATTTCAACGAAGCGCTTTCGCCGGGGCAGGTCCTCGGGCTGCTGATCGCGGCGACGGGCGTCTATCTGATCAACCGCCCCGCGCGCGTGGCGGCCCCGGCGCGCCTGTAACGCGGCCGCGCCCGAACCGGGTGGCGCGCGCCCCGCGCCTCGGCCATTTTTTCGATCGCGGCGTTCGGGTCGCCGCGCCCTTTGCACGCCCTTCCGCGCCGATGCGCGCTTTTCCGCGCCCTTGCGCCCCAGCCGACGCCGGAGGCCCTATGCCGATCCTCTCCCCCACCGATCTCGGCGGCGTCGTCGCCTATCTCGGGCTCAATCTCGACCGCGCCGAGACCATGGCCAGCGCGCCGGTCGACAGGGTCGAGGTCGGCTATGGCGGCTTTCTCGGCGAGAGCCGCGGCGGCCTCACCCGCCCGTCCTGCAGCCGCGTCAAGCTGCAATACCCAAGAGGGACCGAGATCCGGAACACGCGTCAAATCTGCCTCGTTTCGACCGAAGAGCTGTCGGAGATCGCCGAGGCGATGGGGCTGTCCGAACCGCTGCGCCCGGAATGGCTCGGCGCTAATCTGGCTTTGACCGGTTTGCCGCGGCTGACCGAGCTGCCGCCCGCGGCGCGGCTGATCTTCGAGACGCCGGACGGCCCCGGCGCGTCCCTCGTCGTCGACATGGAGAACGCGCCTTGCAAACAGCCCTCGGCGCTGATCGAGGCCCGCTGGCCGGGCGCCGGACGCCGCTTTCCCGCCGCCGCTCGAGGGCGCCGCGGCGTCACGGCCTGGGTGGAAAAACCGGGGGCGCTGGCGCTCGGCGATCGATGCCGTTTGCATATTCCGCCGCAACGGGTTTACGCCCCTGCGCAAAAGCGCGTCGCCGCGCCGTGATTTCGGCGCGGTCGCCCTAGGTCGCTTGGCGAACCGGTCGCGTCGCCGGGGCGTCAAGGAGCTGGCCATGGCCGATGGATCTTATCTCTCCGAGGGACATCTCGGGCCGGCGACGGGCGCCGAACTCGCGCCGAGCGTCTCGGCGACGAAGCTGCGAGGATTGCCCGATTGGGGCTATCTGTTCCGCGAGATCTACGAGATGTACCGGCATTCCAGCGCCGGGGGCAGCCAGAAGATCCGCAGCCACCAGCGGGCGGTGCGCGAGACGCTGTCGAAGGTGCTCGACTCCAATCCGCCGTTGCGTCTCGAACAGCCGATCACCAAGCCGGTCTGCGCTCATCTGAAGCGCGCGCTCGATGAAGGCCGCCTGGAACGGACGGCCCCCGTGATCCGCGCGATCGAGAGCGTGCAGCACCAGCTGAGCTGGCTGTACGGCTATGAGAAAGTGCCGAAGGGCTTGACGGAGAAATTCGCCTACGCCGAGTTCATGGGACCGAGCGGTCCGGTGGTGACCAACCGGCTGATCCTGGGGCTGGTCTTGTTCGCGCCGAAGACGACCTACCCGGCCCACAGCCATGTGGGGATCACGGAGAGCTATTTCTGCCTGTCGGGGGCCGTGTCCGAAAACGACGACGGGGTGTTCGCGCCCGGCTCTCTGATCTTCAATCCGCCGGGCCGCAACCACCGCATCACCACCGGCGACAACGAACCGAGCCTGTTGGCCTATGCCTGGATCGGCCCGGAAGAGCGGCTGGTGAACCAGAAGATGACCTTCAGCCGCCCGTCGACGGGCGGAAAGACGCCTGGCAAGACAACGTCCAAGACAGCTCCCGAGGCAGCTCCCAAGACCGCCGACAAACCGGCCTCGACCGACGCGACTTCCGAGGCGGGGCCCAAAACCCGCCGCCGCCGCGCCGCCGATGGCGAGGCGCCCGAAGCCTGACGCGCGAAGTTCGGCGCGCGAAGCCTGGCGCGCAAGGCCTGACGCGGCGCGGCGCTCAGGGCTCGGGCCCCGCGGGCGGCAAGATCAAAAAGCCGCCCGGCGCGGCGCGCGTCAGAGGGGCGCGGCCGAGAGGGTCGGCACCGGCACCCCGTTCAGCACCGCCGCGTACATGCAGCACGAGGCGGCGAGGACGAAGGCGTGCCAAATGGCGTTGTGGTAGGGCAGCTTTTCGGACAGGTGGAAGACCACCCCGACCGTGTAGAGCAAGCCGCCGGTCACCAGCAGGATCAGGCTCTCGCCCGGCAACGCGGCCGCCAGCGGATCGAACACCGCCACCAGCAGCCAGCCCTGCGCGAGATACAGCCAGACCGCGACGCGTTCGAGCCGTTCCGACGCGAACAGGCTGAGCGGCACGCCGATCGCCGCGATGCTCCAGACCGCGCCGAGCAGCCCCGCGCCAAGACCGCCGCCCAAGACCACCGCCGAGAACGGCGTGTAGGTGCCTGCGATCTTGACGTAGATGGCGGCCCGGTCGAAGCGGCGCAGACGCAGTTTCCAGGTCGGGCACCGCGCCATGTTGTAGGCGGCCGACAGGCAGAACACGGCGAGCATCGCGACGCCGTAGATCGCCAGGCTCGCGCCGGTGGCCAGGTCGTGCTCGGGCGCGACGACGGCCAGCAGCACCACCAAGCCCACCGCGCCGGCGGTCATCCCAAGAACATGCACCACGCCGTCGGCGATGCGCTCGGGCCGGGTGTAGACGGGCCCGAGCGTATAGCCGACGGCGCTCGGACACGATTTAGACGGGGGGGATTACGCCATGCGCGCCGCTGGACGGCGCGGTCCGAGGCCGCGCGTCGGCCAGTGATCGTTTCTTTTCGAAATGTGGCACGCCCGGCGCGTGTCGAAAAGGCTCCGTCTCGCCGCGGGAGCGGGGCGCGCGACGCCGCGCCCGGCGCGGGCGGCCTGGACGCCCTGTCGCCCGCGGCTCCGGTTAGGCGTCGGCGAGCACGTCGAAGCTGTCGGGCCGCGCGCGCCGCCACGGCCCCTGGAAACGCGGGTCGTCCGTGCCCTTCAACAGCGCCCCGGGCGCAAGCGGCGGATAGAGTTCGCGGAAATTCTTCGCGACGTTGCTCGAGACGCGACGCCACAGAAAAGCGGGGCGGATCTCGCTCGGATGATCGAGGCCGGCGGCGGCGACCAGCTCGATCAAAGCGTCCATCGTGCCCTGGTGAAACTGGGCGACGCGCTGCGCCTTGTCCGAGACGACGATCGCGCGGCCTCGAGACGGGTTGGTGGTGGCGACGCCGGTCGGGCAATGGCCGGTGTGGCAGGACTGCGCCTGGATGCAGCCGACGGCGAACATGAACGCGCGCGCCGCATGGCAGAAATCGGCCCCGAGCGCCATCGCCCGCACCAAGTCGAACGCGGTGCCGACTTTGCCCGACCCGCCCAGCTTCACCCGGTCGCGCAGGCCGCAGCCGACCAACGCGTTGTGCATGAAGTTGAGACCGTCGCGCATCGGCATCCCGACATGGTCGGCGAATTCGAGCGGCGCCGCGCCGGTGCCGCCTTCGGCCCCGTCGATCATGATGTAGTCAGGCGTCACGTCGGTCTCGAGCATCGCTTTGCAGAGCGCGAGCGCCTGCCAGCGATGCCCGACGCACAGCTTCAACCCGACCGGCTTGCCGCCCGAGAGCGTCCGCAGCCGATCGACGAAGGCCATCATCTCGATCGGCGTCTGAAAGGCGGGATGGGCGGCCGGCGACACGCAATCGCGATCGCGCGGCACGCCGCGCGTTTGGGCGATTTCACGGGTGATCTTCGCCTTCGGCAGCACCCCGCCATGGCCAGGCTTCGCCCCTTGCGACAGCTTCAGCTCGATCATTTTGATCTGATCGAGCGAAGCGGTTTCGGCGAAGCGGTCCGGATCGAATCCGCCCTCGGGCGTGCGCGCGCCGAAATAGCCCGACCCCAGTTGCCAGATCAGATCGCCGCCATGCTCGCGGTGGTAGCGGCTGACCGCGCCTTCGCCGGTCACCTGCGCGAAGCCGCCCATTTTAGCGCCCTTGTTCAGCGCTCGGATGGCGTTGGGGCTGATCGCGCCGAAGCTCATGCCCGAGACGTTCAGCACCGACGAGCTGTACAGCTTTTGGACCCCGCGCCCGCCGATCAGCACCCGAAACGGCTGCTGAGCGGCCGGCTTCGGATACATCGAATGGTTCATCCACTCGTAATCCGACTCGTAGACCTCGTAGACCGTGCCGAACGGGCGTTTATCGAGCGCCTTTTTGGCGCGCTGATAGACGATAGCGCGCTTATCCCGACTGTATGGGCGCCCATCCTTGTCGTCTTCAAAAAAGTACTGACGCATCTCGGGGCGGATTTTTTCGAAGAAGAACCGCAGATGCGCCAGGATCGGATAGTTTCGCAGGATGGCGTGGCGGGTCTGGATCAAGTCGCGCAGGCCCAACAGGGCGAGGCCGCCGAAGACGACCAGCAGCGCGCCGGCGACCACGCGCCACGCCAGCGGCGCGTCGGGCGCCAGCGCCAACCCCGCCGCGGCCGCCGCGGCGATCAGCGCCGACAGCGTAAAGGCCAGATACCGCCCCTCGAGCAACCGAAACACCACGCTCATGATCCCCCTCCCCGTCTCGTCCGCGCCGCCGATTGCGCCCGGGCGTCCCTGCCGGGGCGCGCGACGGCCAACGCGCGCCGTTTAAGCGCTACGCCCGATCGACGACGGTTCTGCGACAGAGACGGGCGCGCCCCCGCGCCGTGACGTCTCAGGGGCGCGAGGCCCGGGCGGCGCGGCGGGGGCTGCGTGCGGCGGGGGGCCGCTTACTGGACTTCGAGAAGCTCGACCTCGAACACCAGCGTGGCGTTCGGCGGGATCGCCCCGGGCACGCCGCGCGCGCCGTACGCCAAGTCGGCGGGGATCACCAGCTCGCGCTTCTCGCCTTCCTGCATCAGCTGGAGGCCTTCGGTCCAACCGGGGATCACCCGATTGAGCGGAAACCGCGCCGGCTGCCCGCGCTGATAGCTCGAGTCGAACTCGGTGCCGTCGATCAGGCGGCCGACATAATGCACGACGACGGTGCTCTGTTCGGTCGGGGTCACGCCGGAGCCTTCGCTGATCACCCGGTGCTGAAGACCGCTGAGCGTGGTCGAGACGCCCGGCTTCTCGGCGTTCGCGGCGAGATAGGCTTGGTTCGGGTCGGGCGATTGGCCCGCGGCCGGCAGCGCGGCGGCCGCAAGGCCCGCCATGGCGAGCGGGGCCATCAGACGGGCGAAGGCGCGTCGAAGGGTCATGGTCGGCTCCAAAGCTTCTGGATCAAGCGCTTGGCCCTGGAACCGGAGCCGTGTGGCGGAACCATGACCGCCGGCGTCGGCGGGGCGACGGTCAGCTCTCCGACGGCGGCAGCGCCACCATCACCTCGTTGCGCCGATTAAAGGGCAGCGTGAACGGGTCGTTGTAGAAGGCGTAGACCGGATCCGCCGCCCGACGCTCTCCGCGGGCGTCGAGCCAGTCGAGCAGCTCGCCGCGCTTTTTCTCGACCCAGGCGTCGCGCCACGATCCGGAGAACGTCACCGCCGCGACGCGCCGCGCCGGCGTTTCGCGCAGCGTGATCCGCGCATCCGTCGGTTTCGGCAGATTGGCCATCGTGTAGCGCTCGGGCATGATGAAGCCCATGGTCCAAAGCTCGGTGTCGCCGCGGCTGGCCGAAACCAGCACCGGGCCGTCGGGGTTCTCGACCTTCTCGACGAACACGGGGGCGGTCATGCCGATCGTCTCGCCGCCCTGGGCGCCGCCGAAGATGTAGCGGGCGAGCGCGCGAAAGGCCGCGCCCGAGGCGGACATCCGGTCCTTCGCCTGCACCGTCACTTCGGCGACGATCATCGGCGCGTATTCGCGGATTTCGAATTGCCCGTCCTTGGCGACCACGCGGTATTCCGGAGTTGGGGTTTCGGCGCGGGCCGCGCGGTCGAAGGGCGCGGCGAGGGCCGAAAGGGCGAGGAGAAGGGCGGAAAGTTTCAAAGCGGCGCGCATGAGCGGTCTCCAGCAGGTCGACTTAAGGACATTACGTCGCGCCCAACGTCTCGGATCCCTCGACAGCGCGCCGGAACCTGCCCAGTCTGGCGCTCTGATCGTTCTGCCGCTTGAAAGGCTCCGCCATGCCCGTGATCCGGATCGACGTCCCCGAACAGACCGGCCACGCCGCGAAGGCTGCGATCCGCGACGGGGTCAAGGCCGCGGTGCTGCGGACGCTGGCCCCGAAAGAGACGAAATACGACTACGTCTCGATCGTCGAAGCGTTCGGCGTGATCGGCGACGGCCTGCCCTTGGTGTCGGTCGATTTGCGTCCGGGCCGAGAGCCCGAGCGCAAGAAGGCCTTGGTCGACGCGATCGCCGAGATCCTGCAGGCCGAACTCGGGGTCGCGCCGGCGGACGTTTATGTGCTGTTCCGCGAGACGCCGGCGGAGAACCACTACACGGGCGGGACGCCCCTGCCCGCCTGGGTTCCGGCCGACCGCTGAGCCTGCGTCTCGCCGCGCGCGCGACAAGGCCGAGATCGAGCCCGGGTCCCGCGCCAGGGGCCCGTCCGGACGGCCCCAGACGCGCTCGCGCCGGTTCTCGCCGAAACACGCCCCCTCGAACAGGGCTCGTCGAACAAAGCTCGTCGATCGGGGCGCGTCGATCAGGACCTGTCGCCTGGACCAACGAAGACGCTTCGCTTACGAGCGAAGGATGACCGACGAACCCTACATCGCCGAAGCCGCCGCGCTGATCGGCGACCCGGCGCGGGCGAACATGCTCTCGGCGCTGATGGACGGGCGGGCCAAGACGGCGGCCGAGCTGGCGGCGATCGCCGGCGTCGGCGCGGCCACCGCCAGCGCGCATCTGGCGAAGCTGACGGCGGGCGCGCTCGTTACGGTCGAGAAACAGGGCCGACGCCGCTATTTCCGCCTCGCCGGCCCCGAGGTCGCGACCGCCATCGAAGCGCTGTCGGCCGTGACGTCGGCCGGTCCGAGACGGATCCGCCGCCCCGGCCCTCGCGACGCGGCCATGCGCCGGCTGCGGACATGTTACGACCATCTCGCCGGCGAAATCGCCGTCGCGCTCAGCGAACGCCTGACCCGCCTCGGATGGCTGACCGAGGGCGCCGAGGCGTTCGAAGTCGCGCCCGCCGGCGTCGCGCCGCTAACGGAGTTCGGGCTGGATCTGCCGGCGTTGCGCGGGGGGCGTCGCGCCTTCGCGCGGCGGTGCCTCGACTGGAGCGAGCGTCGGGCGCATCTGGGCGGCGCGCTCGGGGCGGCGCTGCTCACGCGGTTCTCCGGCCTGGGCTGGATCGTTCGAGAGGAAGGCGGCCGCACGACGGCCCTGACGCCGATCGGGGTCGAGGGCCTGCGGGGGCGCTTTGGCCTGGACCCCGACGCGCTCGGCGTCGCGCCCGCAGGCGGCCAGCGCCGCTTTTGTGGGCGCGGGCCCGAGGGTCCGTCACCTCTGTGACGGGCGCTCCCGCGCGCCGCGCGGTCGGTGGGGCTCGGAGCGCGCGCGCTTCTGCGCGACGGCGCGGTCGAGCGACGCCTAAGCGGCTGGGCGCCCGCCGCCGGATCCGCCGCCGCACCTCTAGGCCGACGACACGCGTCTTCACTTAAGATGTTTTTCTTGCGCCGTGCTGGCGGCGTCGGTCGCGCGACCGTCTCGCGCGGCGGCGCGGCGGAGGTTAGAACCGGCCGAGGGGCACGGAGACGCCGCCGCCAATTGAAATCCCGCGATAGATTTGCGTGCGCGCGCCCGCGCCGAGCGACACCCGGCCGCTGGGGAAGCCGACGCCGACGCCGATCCGCGGCTGGATACGGCCGTCGCCGAGGCCGGCGCTGGCGCCGACGCGGCCCGACGGCTGGATGCGCACGGGATCGCCCGCGGCGCTGAGATCGGCCGAGCCGCCGACCCGCGGGGCGAACGCCACGGGGCGGCCGTCTCGCCCGACCGGAGCGGGCCCCGTGGGGCGGGTCGCGGCGGCCGCGAACGGGTCGTCGGAGACCGCGCGGCGCGCCGGCGCGGCCGGACGGCGCTCGACGATGCGGTACACCCGGCGCCCTTCGCGGTCGTAGGCCGGGCAGAGCAGCACCCGTTCAGCGCCAAGACCGCCCCATTGGCAAACCGCGTCCGGCGCGAGGCGCGGCGCGGACTGCGCGGCGGCCGAGACGGGAGCCGCCAGCAGCGCGGCGCCCGCCAGCGCGCGCCACGCCAGCGCAGGCCGCGTCAGGACGCGCCACGTCAGGACGCCCCCCGGAATCTGGACCCGAGCGCCCCGGCCGAGCGCGGCGCCGCGACGGCGCGCGCGAACCCGGGCGAGGAAGCTCGGACGCGGAGAGGGGTAAGCGCTCATGGTGGGCGACTCCTTTCGCTCGCCGCGCAGTATGACGGCCCGAGACGGCGCCGCCAAGGGCCCGTGAAGGGACAGTCAAGAAGCCGGCAAGGGGCCGCTGCCGTCCGGGCGACGGCGGACGGCCGACACGGGTCCTGCTGCGGACCTTCAGGCGCAATCCGGCGCGGCGGCGTCCGCGGGGCCCCTGGCGTCTTCCTG
>CAZBIG010000061.1:0-11072 GCA_964491865.1 uncultured Neomegalonema sp.
CACGTGATCCAACACCCGGCGTAACCAGAAACCGCGCGCCGCGCCGTCTCGCGCGCCTGCGCCGACAGCGCGTGACGCATGTGCGCGGGCAGCACCACGAAGCATTCCACCAAACTGGCCAGGACCACCAACGCCACGGTCTTCGGAATGTCGGCGATCAGCTCGCCGAAGCGCCCGCCGATCACCACAAGCGCCAAGAACGCGACGATCGTGGTGATCGAGGCGCTGAACACCGGCCCGGCCATCCGGCGCGCCGCCTCTGCGGCGGCGTCGGCCGGCGCCATCCCGTCGCGCGCCAACCGGTCGGCGTGTTCGCCGACCACGATGGCGTCGTCGACCACGATGCCGAGCGTGATGATCAGCGCGAACAGCGAGACCATGTTGATCGACATCCCGAACGCCCACATCAGGCCCACGGTGGCGAGCATCGCCGCCGGAACGCCCGCCGCGACCCAGAACGCGGTGCGCGCCGACAAAAACAGAAACAGCAGCAGCAAGACGATGCCGAGACCCGTCAGACCATTGCGGTACAGGATGTCGAGCCGGTCGATGATCGCCTGCGCGCGGGTCCGCGTCATGACGGCGTCGACGCCGGCCGGCAGCCCCTGTCGGAACGCGGCGACGATCTCTTCGACCTGGCGCTGGATGCGGATGCTGTCGCCGTCGGCGCTGCGCTCGACCCGCAGCAGCACCGCCGGCGCGCCGTCCCGGAAAAACGCGACCCGAGACTGCCGCGTCTCGTCGCGGACCTCCGCGATCTGCCCCAGCGTCAACCGCGAGCCGTCGGGCAGCGTCTTCACCGCGATCTCGCGCAGGCGCTCGACGGTTTTGCGCTCTTCCCCGGCGCGCACCCGCCCGGCCCCGTCCTCGAGCGCCCCCGCAGGGCGCTCCTCGACCTCGGCCGCGACGCGCGTGGCGATGTCGCGCAGGGTCAGCCCATAGCGCTCGAGCGCGGCCTCGCTCGGTTCGACCCGGATCCGCGGGGCCGAGACGCCGCGCACCGAGACGCGGCTGACGCCTTCCTGAAACAGACGCGTCTTCAGCTCTTGGGCGTAGATGTCGAGCTGGGCGGGGCTGCGCTGGCCGGAGATCACGATCTCGGTGACGAGGTCGCGAAACCGGCCGAGCACGATGCGCGGCTCCTCGCTGTCCTCGGGAAGGGTGCGCACCTCGTCGACAGCGGTTTTCACCTCGTCGACGGCGACGCTCATGTCGGCCCCGGGCTCGAACTCGAGCGCGACCGAGCCCCGCCCCTCGCGCGCCAGCGAGCGGACCTCTTCGACCCCGTCGATCGCTATCAGCCCGGGCTCGAGCGCCTCGACGATGGCCTTATCGACGTCCTCCGGCCCGGCCCCGTCCCACGGAACGCGCACGGTCACCCGCTCGATGACGATGTCGGGGAAGAATTGCGTTTTGATCTGACTGGCCGCGGCGAGACCGCCCAGCAGCATCAGCGCCAGCAGCAAATTGGCGGCGGTCGGATGGTCGACGAAATAGCGCAGCAACCCGCCGGTCGCGGCTGTCGGGGCCGAACGCGGCCGCTTCACCGGACGCCCTCGCGCATCGGTCCCTCGGCGGCCTGCTCGCGCGCTTTGGAACCGCCGTCGCCCGACGCGGAGGCGGGCTCGGGCGCCGAGGGGGCGTCGTCGCGGCCGCCGAGCGCGCTTTCGAGAACCTTGACCCCCGCGGCCAGCCGCGGCGTCAGCGCCGTCACATACCGCGCGCCCCAGGGCGGCGGCCCGTCGCGGCCCGTCACGACGACTTGGTCGCCCATCCGGCGGAGCACGCGGATCGGCGCGGCCTCGAGCCGATCGTCGGCGCGGATCACAAACAGGCGCGCATCTCCCTCGACGGCGGCGGCGGGGACCACCGCGATCTCCGAGAGCGGGGGCTCTTCGATCGAGACCGTCACGAAATCGCCGGGGCGCAGCAGCGTCTCGGGCCCGACCGACAGCCGCGCATAGACCCGCCGACCGCCCTCGCCCGGCGTCGCGGTGGCCGAGACCCGCGTCAGCTCGGCCGGCGCCGTCACGGCCCGATCGCCAAGCGCCAGCGTGGCGGTCGCCGGCAGCGCGGCCAGCCGTCCTTCGGCGTCGAGCAGCCGCGAGAACTCGGCGTCGGACACCCGGAACCACGCCTCCATCGCCTGCAGATCGATCAGCGCGCCGAGCTTGTCGTTTTGCTGCACCAGCCGGCCGAGCGTCGCCCCCGCGCCCGCCTCCATGTCCGCGTCGAGCCGCAGCACGCCCGAGAACGGCGCGACGATGCGCGTCTCTTCGAGCGCGCGGGCGGCGTCCTCCAACGCGATCTCGGCGCGCGCAACCTGAGCCTTCGACTGGGTCGCGCGCCGTTCGGCCGCCGCCACGGCCTGCGACCGGGCGATGACGCTTCGCTCGGCTTCGGTCAGCGCGAGCTCGGCCTCCTCCACCGCGGTCTCGGCCGTGATCCGTCGGTCGACCAGGGTTTTTTGGCGCTCGAGCAAGCGTCGACGCAGCGCCCGCTGCGCTTTGGCGGCGTCGAGTTCCGAGCGCGACAAAGCCAGCGCCCGCTCGGCGTCGGCCGCCTCGGCCTCGGCTTCGGCCAACGCCTCGGCCGCGTCGGCGCGGCGCGAGGCGGGGTCGGCCGGGTCCACCTTCAGCAACAGGGTCCCCTCGGCGACGAAGCCGCCGTCGCGAAAGCCGTCGGCCACCGCCACCAGCCGACCCGGCGCGTCGACCCGGATCTCCCATGTCCGCCCCGAGCGCACCTCGCCGAACGCCGTCAGAACCGGGGTCGCGGTCTGGGACCGCAGGACCGCGCTCGTCACCGGAAAGGCCGGCTCGCCGCGCTCGGCCGCGCCCGGGCCGTCGACCGGCGTCAGCACGCAGCGCGCGCCAGGCAGCGCGGCGCCGCCCGGCAGACAGGCGAGGTAAGGCGCGGCGCCGAGCCAAACGAGCGCCGTCAACGCCGCCAGCGCCGCGCCGCCCGTCAGCGCTTTCCAAAGGAACCGCATCTCGCCCAATCCTTCGCTCGGCCGGCTGTCGCCCGTCCTTTCCGCCCAACGCGCGATATGGGGCGCTCCGTCGCGAAAACCGCCGTCGCGGGCGGCCCCGGCCAGAAGGCGTCACTCGCGGCGCAGCAGCCGGTCGGTCAGCCAGCGCGCCCACTGGGCGTCGCGGAACGCGGCCTGAAGCGCCGGGCGGTCATACTGCGCGCGCGCCCAGTCGAGGAATGCGAGACCGGCGCCGGTTTCCGCCCGCGCGCGGGCGTCGGCCTCGGCATAGGCGTCGAGAAACGCGTCGAGAATGCCGGTCGGTCCCTGTTTCACATGGCCGAACCGCAACCCCAGCTGGGCTTGCGCCTCGGCGATCGGGCGGTTCTCGCGCAACAGAAGATAGAGCGCGCTCATCAGGCCCGCCCGATCCGCGCCGGCCTTGCAATGGAACAACGCCGGATAGGCGATCCGATCGAGCAGCGCGGCGGCCTCTTCGATCGTCTCGAGTTTCGGGGCCGAGCGCGAGCGCAGGGTGATCTCCTCGAACGCGACGCCATGGCGCGCGCAGGCCTCGCGCTCCAGCGGATAGGAGCCGAAGCGCTTCCCGCCGCGCAGGCTGACCACGGTTTTGACGCCCAGTCGGGCGACTCGGGCGATGTGGTGCGGGGCGGGCTGCGCCGAGCGCCACGCCTCGGCCCCGATCGGGTGCAGGTTGAGATACAGGTATCGAAAGAACCCGTGGTCGACGAAAAACATGTTCGTCCACGCCGCGACGCGCCGCCATCTCGTGTCGAGCGGCGCTTCGAAGGGGCTGGGCGGTCGCGACGCCTGACGCCCGCCGGTCCGCCCCTCGCCGGTCCGCCCCTCGCCGCGCTGCTCCTCGCCGCGCTGCCCCCCGCCGCTCGGCCGCGCCGATCCGTCCGACGGCGCCGGCGCGTCGCGCCTGTCGGACGGGGCCGAGGCGCCCGATCGCGGGCGACCGGCCGGATCGTGGGGGCGCGCGCCAGACGTCGGTTCAGACGGCGGTTGGGAGAGCCTCGTCGACCCGGGCGGCCGGGGAGGCGCGTCAGACGGCGGCAAAAGGCGGTTCCTCGCGCTGGTCGACAGCCGGCTCTGGTCGCTGTCTCTGGTCGGAGGCCCGCGCTCAAAGACGGCGCGCGCCCCATAGCGGTCAGACGCGCCGCCGCCGCTCCCCACGCGGCCTTCCTACCCGGCCCCGGCCTGCGGCTCAACGGGGCTGCGCCGCGCGGCCCGTCGCGGCCCGGCGCGGCGCGGCCGAAACCCCACATCCCGACCGCGCTGGACGGAACGGCCGCGCGGCCCAAGCTCTCGCCCCGGGCGTCGGCGGCGTCGAAGCCCTGGATCTTTAGCGCCGGTTGAACGACACCACCCCCCGCCGGCCCGTCGCGGCGTCGATCAGGGAAAAACATGAGCAGCACAGCCCCCCCCGGCGCAGGCCGCGCCCCCGATGCCGGTTCCGGCGCCGAGACCCCGGCCGTCGACGCGCGCGCGTTCCGAGACGCGATGGGTCTGTTCCCGAGCGGCGTGACCGTGATCGCCGCCGACGACGGGGTCGAACGGCACGCCATGACCGCCGCGAGCTTCACCTCCGTGTCGCTCGATCCGCCGCTGGTGCTGATCTGCGTCGGCCTGAACGCGCGGCTGACGCCGCTGATCCGGCGCGCGGGCGGCTTCGCGGTCCATGTCCTGACCGAAGAGCAGGGCGCGCTGGCCACGCTGTGCGCGGCCGGGCCGGCCGAGGAGCGGGTCGAACGGCTGACGCGGGTCCCCGGGCGCCCGCCGCGCGTCGAGCCGTTTCTGGCGCGCCTCGAATGCCGCCTGCACGCCGAGCATCCCGGCGGGGACCATGCGATTTTTCTCGGCGCGCCGATCCTGATCGAAACCGCCGACGCGCCGGACCGCACCCCGCCTCTGCTCTGGTGGCGCAGCGCCTTGCGCGGCTGGCGGGGCGCGCCGATCGCCTAACCCGCCGGGCGGGCCGCCCTGTCAAGACCTAAAAGTCCCCGATCGAGACGAACGCGCAACGTGGTTGCCAAACTGGCCCTTTCGATGCGAAGGGGCGCGCTCGTCGCGGTCGAGGGAGTCGGAACGGTGACACTCGCCCTCTGGTTGGAGCGCGCCGCGCAGGCGCATCCGGATCTGCCGGCCATCGGCCTCGGCGCGCGCGCATGGACCGATTATGCGGGCTTCGCCGAGCGGGTCGCGCGGCTCGCCGGGTGGCTGGCGGCGGCCGGCGCGCGGCGCGGCGACGCGATCGCGGTCTACTCCGAGAACCGGCCCGAGTATCTCGAAGCGCTCTGGGCGATCTGGTGGGCCGGCTGCGCCGCCGCCCCGATCGACGCGGGCTTGAAAGGCTCGGCGCTGACCGACCATCTGGCCCGGCTCGCCCCGCGCATGGCCTTTGTCGGGGCCAAGACCGACGCCGAGGCGGCGACGCGCGCGCCGAAAGGTCTGCGACGTCTGATCCGCTTCAGCGGATCCGAGTTCGCCGAGGCCCGCCGCGCCGAGCCGATCGCCCGGGCCAACGACGACCCCGAAGCGCCGGCTTGGCTGCGCCACGGCGTGGCCCCGGCCGACGCCGCCCCGGCTCCGATCGCGGCGCTGTCGCATCGGGCCCTGGCCCGCATGAGCCTCGGGCTGTTGGCCGAGGTCGACGCGCTGACGCCGCGCGACGCGCAAATCCTGGCGGGACCGCTCTCGGGGGCCTGCGGCCTGTCGCTGCTGCCGGCCGTCGCCCGCGCCGGGGTGGCCGTCTGTCCCGAAAGCGCGGGGTTCGACGAAGCGGAGACGTTCGAATTGGCCGCCCATTGGCGGCGCGCCTCGCTGACCGCCTCGCCCGTCATGTTGCGCCAGATGACCGAGAGCGGGGCCGACTGCGACGCGAGCGCCTTCCGAACCCTGCTGTCGACCGGAGACGCGCTGTTCCGGCGCGACGCGGCCGCCGCGCTCGATCGGTTCGGGCCGCGGCTGGCGCAGGTCTACGGGGTCGAGGGCTTTCCCCTCGGCGTCTCGCGGCTGAGCAAGCACGACGTCGCCGATCGGGCGCATCCGCGCTGGCGCGATAAAATCGGCTCGGTCGGTCGGCCGTTCCTCGAGGCCGACGTCTCGCTGCGCGCGGCCGACGGCGCGCCCGCGCCCGAGGGCGCGATCGGCGAGATCTGGGTGCGCGGGCCTCTGAGCGCGTCGGGTTGGTGGGGCCCGGACGGCGCGGAAGCTGAGACGCCCGACGCGCTGTGGGTGCGGACCGGCGACCTCGGACGCTTCGACCCGCAGGGCTATCTCAGTCTTCTCGGCCCGATCGACGCGGTGATCCACACCGACGCCGGCCCCGCGCACCCGCGCCAGATCGAGGAGGCGTTGCTGGAGCATCCCGCCGTGGCCGAAGCGGCGGCGGTGGCCGAGGGCCCGCCGCGCGCCGCGCGCATCGCGGTCTTCGTGGCGGGCGACGCGGCGGCGGACATGCTGGCGCGCCATTGCGCGAGCCGCCTGCCCGCCGCGCTGCGCCCGGCGGCCTTTCACCCGATCGAGCAGCTGCCGCGCGCCCATGACGGCTCGGTGCGCCGATGCGTCTTGCGCGCTGGGCTCGCCGCCAGCGTCGCCTCCGCCGCGCGATCCCCCGAGGGCGGCGCGGGGCGCGAGCCCGCCGCCTGACCGGCGCGCTTGGGCGCCCGCGGGCGGCCGCGCGCGTTTCGATCCGGCCGCGCACACGTTGTCGTGAGGACCCGCGCGGGCGATTGACTCTGTCGAAGCCGACGTGCAGACGGACAAATTCTTTGTTTCTCGCCAGAAGACTTTAAGCCTAATTATGTCTGATCGTGATCTCGACGCCGACGCTACCGAGGCGTTCGACCCAAAAGACCCCGGCGACTGCCCGACCGACGCGCCAGGCCGCGCCGCCCGAGCGGCGGGCCCCCGGCGCAAATGGCGCGACGCCGCGCGCACCGCGACCGGCGCGCCGCGGGCCCGGGTCCCCCTCAAGACGGCGGCCGGCGTCGGCGCGACCACGCTGTGGTTCAACACCGGCACGCTCTGCAACATCGCCTGCGCCAACTGCTACATCGAAAGCTCGCCCGCCAACGATCGTCTGGTCTATCTCTCGCGGGTCGAGGTCGAGCGGTATCTCGACGAGGCGAAATCCCTCGACTGGCCGCTTCGCGAAATCGGCTTCACCGGCGGCGAGCCCTATCTCAACCCCGTGATGAACGAGATGACGGCGGCGGCGCTGCGAACCGGCTGCGACGCGCTGGTGCTGACCAACGCCATGACGCCGATGACCCGACCCGGCGTGCGCGAGGGGCTGGCCGAGCTGATTGAACGCCATGGCGACCGCCTGACCCTGCGGGTGTCTCTCGACCATTACGCGCCCGAGAAGCACGACGCCGAACGCGGGCCGGGGGCCTTCGCCAAAACGCTCGAAGGCCTGCGCTGGCTGCGCGATCACGGCGCGCGGATCGCGCTGGCGGGGCGGACCTTCTGGCGCGAAGACGAGGCGGCGATGCGCGCGGGCTTCGCCGATCTGATCGCCCGCGAAGCGCTGCCGATCGACGCGGCGGACCCCGGGCGGGTGGTGCTGTTTCCCGAAATGACCGCCGAGGCCGATCCGCCCGAGATCACCGACGCGTGCTGGGGGCTGCTCGGCAAAAAACCCGAAGAGACCATGTGCGCCGGGTCGCGCATGGTGGTGAAGCGCAAAGGGGCCGAGCGGCCGACCGTCCTGTCCTGCACGCTCATCCCCTATGACGCGCGCTTCGAGATGGGCGAGACCTTGGCCGAAGCGGCGCGTCCCGTGGCGCTCAACCATCCCCATTGCGCGACCTTTTGCGTGCTCGGCGGGGGCAGTTGCTCGGGGTGACCCGCGTCCAGGGCCGAGCCCGGTCGCGACCGGACGGACGCGCGGCGCTCACGGGCGGCTCACGCAAGGGTGTAGGCCGCGCGATTGCGCGCGGGCGCTGGCGCTGTCAGCTACCGCGCTGCGGAGTCGCGTCCGGGCGCCGTCCGGCGGGTCCGCGCATCGACAGTCAACGCAGGAACCGAAGCATGCCCCGCATCTCGTTCACCGCCCTCCGCCGCTGGGCCGCCGCCGGCGCCGCCGCGCTGGTCCTCGCCGCCGCCCCGGCGGCCTTCGCCGGCCCGCAATTCGTCGACGCGTCGGGCTTCGCCGCCAGCGGATACGATGTGGTCGCCTATCGCTCGCTCGAGCAAGCGCCGATCGGCCAAGAGCAGCCCAAGGCCGTGCCCGGCAAGGCCGAATACACCGCCGACTGGAACGGCGCGAAATGGGCGTTCGCCAGCGCCGAGAACCGCGACACGTTCCTCGAGAACCCCGAATACTACGCCCCGCAATATGACGGTCACTGCGCCTATGGCGCGTCGATCGGGAACAGCGGCAAAGGCGGCAAAGTTCCGGGCAACCCGCATTTGTGGCGGATCGTCGACGACAAGCTGTACCTGAACATCAACACCGCGGTCGTCGGCTTTTGGGAGCAGGACGTGCCAGGCCACATCGACACCGCCGACACCAACTGGGTCGCCGGGCTCGAGAGCAAGCCGGCCTCGACCCGCACGGCGCCGAAATTCGACGCGTCGCAGGCCCCGCTGAACTAAGCTCGGCCTAACGGGCGCGCCAACGCGCGCTGAGACGATCCCCCCGACCAGCGGCCGCCCAACGGCGCCGCTGGTCTTTTTTCTGCTCGCGCCCGCTAGATCTTGCGCTTCGCCGCCTCCGGGCGCAGGGTGCCGCACCAGAGGGCCGGTGCGGCCGACGAGAGCGAGGAGCAGCCCGTGGGACTGGACGATTTCGCGGCGGTGCGCGCGGACGAACCCGAAGACGTCTACTATGACCGGTTCTCGCCGAAGGTCTGCGACGCGCTCGGTTTCTACGTCTACCGCCTGGAAGATCCGCGCAACGGCGAAACCTTTTACGTGGGCCGCGGCGTGAACAACCGGATCTTCGACCATATGGACGAGGCCGAAGCCGGGGCGCGGTCGGCCAAGACCGACCGGATCCGCGCGATCCACGAGGCCGGGTCGAAAGTGATCCCGATCGTCCACCGCCACGGCCTGCGCGACGAAGACGAGGCCGCCGTCGTCGAAGCCGCCTTGATCGAAGCGTTCCCGAACCTGACGAATCAAGTGGCCGGAGAGGGCACGCGCCTCTACGGCGCGCGCAGCGCCGACAGCGCGATCCGGGCCTATGACTTGCCGCCGGCGCAATTCGGGGCCGAGCGCTGCGTGATCCTGTCTCTGACCCCCAGTTGGCCGAGCGACCCCGAAGCCGAGCCGCGCGCCTGGTACGCGCTCTACGCCCTGGCGCGCTATCCCTGGTCGCTCGACATCGAGCGCGCGTCGAAGGCGCGGTTCGTGGTCGTGCAAGCGCGCGGCATCGTTCGCGGCGCCTTCACGGCGGACCGCTGGCTGGCGGCCGACGACCCGGCCTTCGCCGGCTTCCCCCGCGCCCAGGACGATGATTGGGGCTTTTGCGGCGCCCCCGCTTGGCGCCAATGGCGCGCCTGGGTCGGCCGCCGCGTCCCTGAACGGTTCCGCACGCGCTTCGGCCAGCGCGTGCGCTATGCGAACATCTAAGCCGCGACGGCCACCCCCCGGGGGAGGCGAGGCGAGCCGACGCGGCGCCGACCAACCGACCCCTTCGAGAAACCGACCCCTTCGAGAAACCGACCTCTTAAGAGGCCGACGCCCCGCCGGCGGACGCCCGCAGGCCCGTCCCGGCGTCTGAAACGTCGGCGCGCCGTCGCGCCGAGCGCCGCCTTGCCAGACCGCCGCGCGCCATGGCCCTCAGCCGGCTCGCCATTCGTCCGCCGATAGAAGGCGCCGCCGATCGTCGCGGGCCGCCGCGAAATTCTGATCCTTGTCGCCCAAGCCCCCGATCGCGCGCACATGCTCGAGGCCCAGCCGTTTGCAGATCGTCAGATACCCTGATTTGCAGCCGTTGGCGCCGAACATCTCGATCACCCGCGTGCCCGGGCGCGCGAACAGGATGTTGGCCAGCGCCGCGCCGTGCACGGCCAGGATCGTCCCCGCCTCGCCCGGCAGCGCGACCTGATCCTCGAAGTTCGCCGCCGCCGGCTGAAAGCTCTCGAAACCCGCCCGCGCGGCGAGCGCGTCCACCGCCTCGGCGTTGGTCAGGTTCCGAAGCTTCTCGGGGCCCCGGCGCAAATAGATCTTGCGGCGCGCGTTCAGCTCGATGGTCCGGCCGAAATGCGACAGCAGAATGTCGCGCAGACGGTCCGCGGCTTCGCGGGTGACCGGGAACCAGCCGCTGGCCGGGCGGCGCCGGCGATGGATCACGGCGCGCGCGCAGTCGACCTTCTCGTCCGCGCCGATGAACCGCAGGCTCGCCCCGTAATGACGGGCCAGCGCGCTCAGCGTCTCCTGCGCGAAGCGCTTCGGGTTCGGCGCCGAGACGATCTCGTGCGGCGCGTCGCCCGCCGCGCCGCTCTCGAAATAGGTGACGATCGGGATCGCGGCGTCGATCAGAAAATGGAAATTGCTGTTGAAACCGCCGATCGGCAGAGCGGTCGCCTCGACCGCGCGGGCCCGGCGCAGCAGCCGGATCTTGTCGCGATTGATGCTCTCGGCCGCGCCCCAGTCGGTGATCACGCCGGCGCGCGCGCGATCGACGACGCGCCCGGTGTGGCCCAGGAACTCGACGTCGCGCACCTCGAAGAATTCGGTCGAGAAACGCCAGGGCGGGGCCCAGTAATCGGGTTCGAAGGGCAGATCGTGCGCCGCGCAGCGCTCGCGGATAAAGGCCGCTTCGTCCGCGCTCAGCGCGACGTCGTAGCTGCGGTCTTCCGCGAACAACAGCGCGTCGGCCGCGTCCTCGACCGCGACCCCGCGGCCGTAGAAATTGGTCGCGCGGGCCAGCGCCGGCGCGACCGCCACCGCCGCCTTCGACGCCGCCCACCGGAGCGTGCGGGCGTTCAGGCGTCGCCGCCACGCGCTTTTGTGCCACGCCATCGCCGCCCCCCAGGTTCGGACCGCCCGGATCCAAATCCGCCCGCGCCCGCCGACGCCCGCGCCCGCCGCCGTCCGCGCCCGCCGCCGTCCGGGGCTCGCG
>CAZBIG010000062.1:0-10842 GCA_964491865.1 uncultured Neomegalonema sp.
CCCGCCGCGCGCGGGCCGCCCGGCCGGCGGCCTTAGATCTTTCCGACGTAGGCGCGCCGGCCGATCCGGATCGCCAGCACCGTGAAGCGGTCGCGCGCGAAGGCGGCGGCGGCCTCGCGGCGCAGCGTCTCTTCGTCGTCGATCCAGACCCCGACCCCGCCCAACGCCTCGGCGATCCGGGGGAAATCGCTGCCCGGGAAGTCGACGCCGACATTGGGGCGCTGGCCCGCGCGCTGCTTCATCTCGATCAGCGCGAGGCTTTCGTCGACCAGCACCGCGATGGTCACCGGCAGACCGAGATCGCGGGCGGTGGCGAGTTCGCCGAGGCCCATTTCGAGCCCGGCGTCGCCGACCACCGCCAGGGTCCGCACCTCGGGCCGGGCCAGCGCCGCGCCCATGGCCAGCGGCACGGCGCAGCCCATGGTGCAGAGCGCCGAGGACTGAAGCAGCGTGCGCGGCGCGAAGCAGCGCCAGATCTGCGAAAACAGAATCCGATGCGCCCCGCTGTCGGCGGTGGCCACGGCGTCGCGCGGCGCGACCGCCCGCAGCGCGTGAAAAGCGCGCGCCGGTCCCCAGCCCGCCTCGGGCGCGAAGGCGTCGCGCAGCGCCGTCGCGGCGCGCGCCGGGGCGCCGTCGGTCCAGACCGGTCGGGGCGCGACGCCGTCGGACAGCGCCTCGAGCGCCGGGCCGAGCGGGCCGAGGAAGGTTTCGGCCGGCGCCGGGTGCATGCCGTGGTCGCGGACCACCGGCGACACCTCGATCGCGGCGGTCGCCTCGGGCCAGGGCCGCCGCCACCCTTTGCGCATTTCGATCGGGTCGTAGCCGAGGAGCAGGATCAGATCCGCCTCGGCCAAGACGGGCTGCAGGATCGCGTCGGCCTTGGGGCTCAGCCCCGCCCCGCCGAGCGCCAGCGGATCGGTCTCGTCGATCAGCCCCTTCGCTTTGTAGGTGGCGATCGCCGGGATCCCGTAGCGGCGCAAAAAGGCGGCGACGGCGGTCCCGGCCCCGTCGTTCACGGCGTCGACGCCGAGCAGGGCGATCGGGCGCTCGGCGTCGCGCAGCAGCGCGCGGGCGCGGTCGAGCGCGGGGCCCTCGGCGGGGCGCGTCGGCGCGATCGGCTTCGGCGGCGCGGCGGGCGCGGCGTCGAGGCCGATCGCGGCGCCCTCCATCGCGCCGATCGGCAGATCGAGATGCACCGGTCCCGGCTGCCCGGATCGCGCGATCGCCAGCGCCTTGTCGACCGCCGCGCCGATCCCGCCCGCTTCGGCGCGGAACGACGCCTTCACGATCGGCCGCAGCATCGCCTGATGGTCGAACACCTGATGCGTGTAGGTGAGCGCGTCGGCCCCGTCGACGCAGCCGGTCAGGAACAGCAGCGGCGTCCGGTCCTGGTGCGCGTTCGCCACGACGTTGACCGCGTTGGCGACGCCGGGGCCGATGGTCGCGACCAACAGGCCCGGAGCGGCCGCGCTTTCGGGATCGCGGGCCGCGTCGGCGTGCCAGGCGCCTTCGGCTAGAAATCCCGCCGCGTTCTCATGTTTGGCGAGATGGAACGCGACGCCCGCCGCGCGCAACCCGTCGATCAGGGCCAGCACCTCGCCGCCCGGGATGCCGAAGGCGCGGCGGCAGCCGGCCGCGGCCAGTCGTTCGGCGATCACGTCGGCGCCGGTTCGGCTTTGGGCGTCGGTCATGGGGGTCTCCGGCAGGGCGCGGAAAGGGATCGGGGCGACGGTCGGCGCCGCGCGTTCATCGGCGAACGCGCGGCGCGGGCTTCTGGGCTCAGGTCCTCGGGCGGGCGCCGCGTTTCAGCGGCCGGCGACCGCGCGATAGCCGATGGCGACGCCGAGCCCGAGCAGCATATGACCGATCAAGGATCCGACCGGCAGGCCGGCGCCTTTCAGCAACGGCGTCGCCGAACCCTCGCCGCCGAACAAGGCCGGGTTCAGCGCCAGGGCGCCCAGATCGAGCCCGAAGAACGGCGGGAAACCCGCCACCAGATGGCCCATCACATAGCCCGCGAACACGAACAGCGCGGCCCCGTAGATCAGGCCGACCAGCCAGAACGGCGCGATCGGCGCCAGCCGATTGACGCGCTGCGCGATCGGGCGCGCGGCCAGCGCATAGCCGAGCGGGTAGCCGATGAACGCCGCGAAATAGTGCAAAGCCTCGGCGACCGAGCGCGCCGTCGCGCCGCCGAGCGCCGCGTTCAGACCAAAGGTTTTGTTGAGCACGGCTTGCGCGAGCCCGACCGGCCCGTCGAGCGGGAATTTGCCGGTCGCGACGGGGGCGCCGAACCGGATCCAGAGCTCCCAGAACACCAGACCGACCACGCCCGCGATCAGAATCGCGCCGAGCGCGGCGGTGAAGTTGGTGTGCGCGGGGCGCTTTGCGTAGAGTGCAGCCGACATGACGCGTCTCCTTCCTCGGAAGATCGAGCGGAGCGCGGGCCGGTCGCTGAACTTCGTCCGGACCGCGTCGCCGAGCGTACATGGCGCCGCCAAAGCGGGCGAGGAAGCGGCCTTGTCGTCACGGCGGTTCACGGCCGCGGCGCCCGGGCGTGACGACCGCAAGGGCTCAGGCGGCCCGGCCGACGGGCGCGGGCGCGGGGTCGGTCAGATCGTCGATCAGCGCCGCTCGCGCCGCGCGCCGCGCCCCGTCTTCGTCGTCGCTCGGGTCGGCCTCGCCGCGGGGGCTCAGGACCGTGCTGTCCGGCTCGGACGGCGCCGACGGCCCCGACGGCGCGGACGCGCCGGTTTCCGCCTGGTCTTGGGGCGTTGGGGCGCGGTCCGGGGCGTCGGCGGATAGCCGTTCGGCGTCGAGCGCCCGCAGGGTCGGGCTCGGGTCCACGTCGTCCGGGATAGCGGCGAGGCCGGTCTGCGCCAACTGGCGCCCGAGCCAGGGCGAGGCGGTGACCACGGCGAAGACGGGGGCGAGCAGCAGGCCGACAAGAACCGGCGCGGCCCAGGGCAGCACCCCCGGCGCGCCATAGCCGATCGCCGCGGTCAGAACCGCGCCGAACGCCGCCTGCGGCCAGAGGCTCCGCCACGCGGTCGACCATTCGAGCCCATAGGCGTCGCGGATTTGCCCGGTCCAGCCGATCTTGCGGCCGAAGGGCAGCCCGATCAGGAAGATCGTCAAGCGCAGCGCGACGGCCGGCGCCATCAGCATCCCGAACAGGATCTCGAGCAACACACCGCCCGTGAAGCGCGCGCCGCCGCCATAACGTTTCGCCCCGTCTCGGGTGAAGGCCACGTCGAGCGCGCCCATGATCTTCGGCGCCAGGCTCATGGCGAACATGGCGAAGAACAGCGCCACGCCGAGCCGAGGGTCGAAGTCGCCGACATCGGTTTCATAGACCTTTACCGCCCCGAGCGCGGTCATCAACATCCAGGCCGGCGGGGCCAGGTACATCATAATCGCTTGAAGCAGTTGAAAGCGGCTGGTCGGGGGCAGGCCGGGCAGCCCCAACAGCCGCCAATACTGCATATTGCCGTTACACCAGCGCTGTTCGCGCTTCATGAAGTCGAGCAGCGTCACCGGATTGTCTTCCCAGCTCTCGCCCTCGACCGGGGCCACCCGCACCTCGTACCCGGCGCGCCGCATCAACACGGCCTCGACTTGGTCGTGGCTCAGGATGTGGCCGCCGAGCGGAGGCCCGCCCGGCAGGACCGGCAGATCGCAATGCGCCTTGAAGGGCGCGACCCGAAGCACGGCGTTGTGGCCCCAAAACGGTCCGCAATCGCCCTGCCACCAGGCGCTTCCCATGGTGAAGCTGCGCATGCCGTGGCGCATGCCGAACTGGAACAGTCGGGCGAAACCGCTCTCGGCCGGCGCGCCGACGGCGAGACTTTGCAGAACGCCGAGCTTCGGATGACGCTGCATCACCCGGCAGAGGCGAACGATCGCCTGGCCGGACATCAAGCTGTCGGCGTCGAGCGGCAGCATCAGCGCATAGTCGTCGCCCCAGCGCTCGAGAAAGTCGCGGACGTTCCCGGCCTTGTATCCCGCATTGTCGGCGCGTCGGCGATAATGCGCCTGGCCCAGCCCGGCGAGGCGCGCGCGATGAGCGGCGAACAGCGTCTCTTCGCGCGCGGCGATCTGGGCGTCGCTGCTGTCGGACAGCACGAACAGGTCGAACTGCGCGCCTTCGCCGGTGGCGTCGAGACTGTCGCGGATGGTCGCCAACCGCGCGAACGCCCGGTCCGGGTCTTCGTTGCGCAGCGTCATGAAGACGGCGGTCTTCAGAAAGATGGGCTCGGCCGCGTCCACGTCGCGCCAGAACGGCGCGACCAGCCCCAGGCCGTCTCGCGCGCCGCGCAGCAGCCACAGCCCCAGAACCGCGTTCCAAAACCCGAGCACGGTCCAAGGGGCCGACAGCATCACGCACAGGAACAGCGCGACGTCGAGCGCCGTCCAGCCGCCGGCGCCCAGGAACGCCGCGACGCCCCAGGCGACCAGCGCCAGCGTCGTCAGGTTGAGCGCCAGCATGGCGATGCGGCGCTGCGCAAGGGCGCGCCGGCGTTGAAAGCCGGCCGGGGTCGTCTCCGCCTGCTCGCAGGCCGCGGCGTCGCCAGAACTCTGGTCGCCCGGCGCAAGCGTGGCGGACGTCGCACGCGTCGCGGAAAGCCGCATCGCTGTGATCCTTTTCATGTTCGCCGCCCGCACCCTCGCGAGCGGCCGGCGGAGGCCGACCAAAGGCCAACGCGCGGGACGCGATCTTGTTCGCTCTCACGGCGCGCTTGCGGATTTCCGCCGCAGCTCTTTTGTGCGACGCACCGTGGCGGCATTTGGATCAATCGAGACCGGATTGTGTTCCCAAGCCGCGAGACACGTCTGCGTGAGGTCAAATTGTCGAGATCCCTCAGTTATGTGGCGCCGCTGCAGTGCGCCCTGACGGCGGACGATCCCGCCGCGCGCCGCGCCGCGATGGCGGCCGACCTGGCGCCGTGCGTGATCCGCACCCGCTGGTCGGCGATCTCGCGCGGCACCGAGCGGCTGGTGTTCGAGGGCCGGGTCCCCGCCTCCGAGCGGACGCGGATGCGGGCTCCGCTGCAGCGCGGCGAGTTTCCGTTTCCGGTGGTCTATGGATACGCCGCCGTTGGGACGGTCGAGGAAGGGCCGCCCGAGTTGATCGGACGCGACGTCTTCGTCCTCGCGCCCCATGAGGAAACCGTGGTCGCGCCGGCCGCGATGGCCGCGCCGCTGCCCGAGGCCACGCCGCCGCGGCGGGCGACGCTGGCCGCCAATCTCGAAACGGCGCTGAACGGGCTGTGGGACGGGGCGGCGGGGCCCGGAGACCGGATCGCGATCGTGGGCGGCGGGGTCCTCGGGGGACTGCTGGCGGCCCTGGCGGCGCGGCTGCCAGGGGCCGAGGTCGCGATGATCGATCCGCTGCCCGAGCGCGCCGCGCTCGCCGAGGCGCTGGGCGTCGGCTTCGCCCCGCCCGAGGACGCGCTCGAGCTGATCGGCGACGCCGATCTGGTGCTCCACACCTCGGCGACCGCGCCCGGCCTCGAGACGGCGTTGGCGCTCGCCGGCGACGAGGCGCGGGTGGTCGAGATGAGCTGGTTCGGCGACGCGCGGCCGGCGCTGCCGCTCGGCGCGGCGTTCCACAGTCGGCGGCTGCGTCTGGTCTCGAGCCAGGTCGGACAGGTCGCCGCCTCGCGTCGGGCGCGCTGGAGCCGTCGGCGGCGGCTTTTGAAGGCGCTCGACCTGCTGCGCGACCCGCGCTTCGACGCGCTGATCGCCGACGAAGTCGCTTTCGAGGACTTGCCGGCCGAGATGCCGCGTGTTTTGGGCAAAGAGGCGCGCGGGCTGGCGACGGTCGTCCGCTACGGCGCGGCCGGCTGACGGGACGTCGCGGCCTGAAGCGCGCGCCGCCGCGCGCCCCGGGGTGGTCTGAGGGGGCGACGCCGGGGCGACCCGGGACGGATCGGCGGCGACTCGGAAGGCGACGCCGGGGCGATCTCGGGCGACGCTGTGGGGGGACGAGGAGGCGGGCGGATGTTCACGTTGATCGGGGCCGTGATCGGCTTTGTCGCCATGCTGGCGGTTCGGGGGCGCGCCGGGATCGCCGCCGGGCTCGCGCTGCTCGGCCTCGTGCTCGGCATGGCCGTCTCGCTCGTGGTGGGGGTCGACTTCGCCGCGCAGTGGTTCGACAATCCCGAAACGAGACCCGAGGACCCGGACTGGGGCTTGGTCCGATGGGCGGCCGGCGCGATGGCGGCCCTGCCGGGGGTTCTCGGGGCCGCCTTCGCGCGGCGGGATTGATGTAGACGACCGCGTCCGACCGCGCCTCACCAGGTCCGCGGCGCCCGGGCGCGGCAGGGAAAGGAACGGATCAATGGCCTCGGTGCCGCTCTACACGGTCGAAGTGCGCGAGCACATCATGATCGCCCACAGTCTGCCGGGCCCGGTGTTCGGCCCCGCTCAGAACCTGCACGGGGCCACCTATGTGGTCGACGTCGCGCTGATGCGGCCCGACCTGACCGAGGACGGGATCGTCGTCGATATCGGCAAGGCCATCGAGACGCTGCGCGAGGTGCTGGCGCCGATCAATTACGCCAATCTCGACGCGCTGCCTGAATTCGCCGGGGTCAAGACGACCACCGAGACGCTGTGCCGGTGGGTGTTCGATCAGATGACGGCGGCGATCGGCGAGGGGCGTCTCGGTCCCGGGGCCGAGGGCGTGACCGCCATGCGCGTGACGTTGGTCGAAAGCCACGTGGCCAAGGCCGCGTTCGAGGGGCCGGTCCAGGCGTGACCGCGCCGCCCCCGCTGTCGGTCGGGTTCGCGATCCCCGGAGACCTCGAGACGGTGTCGGGCGGCTACGCCTACGACCGCCGTCTGATCGCCGAGGCCGCCGAGGCGTCGGGGGCCGGCCTGCGCCTGACCCCGATCGCGCTGCCCGGCGGTTTCCCGGCGCCGTCGACGGACGACCTGACGGCGGCCGCGGCGGCGCTCGAGGCTTGGTCGGGGCCGCTGTTGATCGACGGGTTGGCCTACGGCGCTTTCTCCGCGTCGTTGGCGGCGCGGGTCGGCGGCCGCGCGGCGGCCCTGGTGCACCATCCGCTCTGCCTTGAAAACGGCTTGACGCCGGCGCGCGCCGCGGCGCTCGAGGCGAGCGAACGAGCGGCTTTGGAAGCGTGCCGGGGCGTGCTGGTCACCAGCGCCGCCACCGGGCGCCTGGTCGCCGAGTTGTTCGGGGTCGCGCCCGAGCGGATCGCGGTGGCCGAGCCCGGGGTCGACCGCGGGCCCCGCGCGCCGGTGTCGGGCCATCCGCCGACCCTGCTCGCCGTCGGCGCGCTGATCCCGCGCAAGGGCTATGATCTGCTGTTGGCCGCTCTGGCGCGGCTGACCGACCTCGACTGGCGCCTCGAGATCGTCGGCCCGACCGACCGCGACCCCGCCTGCCGCGCGGCGCTCGAGGCGCAGCGCAGGGCGGCCGGTCTCGACGATCGGGCGATCTTCCTCGGCGCGGTGTCGGACGCCGAGCGCGACGCCGCCTATGCGCGCGCCGACCTGTTCGTCGCGCCGTCGCGGTTCGAGGGCTATGGGATGGCCGTCGCCGAGGCGCTCACCCGCGGCGTGCCGGTGATCGCCGGGCGGGGCGGGGCCCTGGCCGACACGGCGGCGTCGGGAATCCTGGTCGACCCGGAGGACGTCTCCGGCTTCGCCGCCGCCTTGCGCCCGCTGATCCTCGATCCGGCGGCGCGGCGGCGGGCGGCGGACCGCGCCTTCGCCGCCGGTCAGGCGACGCCGCGCTGGGCCGACACCGCGGCGGCGGCGGCGGCGGCGCTGCGGCGCTTCCTCGGTTGACCGCGGGCGACCTCGACGGTTTCGCCCGGCGCCGCGGGCTGTTACCTCGGGGTTGCGGACGGCGCGCGACGCCGCGGAAGGCGCGCCGCAGGCGCCGGAACGACAAGGGCTGACGATGGGATTTTCGCTCGACTGGTTGGCTTTGCGCGCGCCGGCGGACGCGCGCGCCCGCGACGCGGGCCTGGTGCGCGGGGCGGCGGCGTGGCTCGCGCAGCGCGATCCCGAGGGCGACGGGCCGCTGCTGGTCGATCTCGGCGCCGGGGCCGGGGCGACGGCCGACGCGCTGGCGCCGCATCTGCCGGAGTTCGCGCGCTGGCGGTTCGTGGATTCGGACGAAGCTCTGTTGGCCGAGGCGGCGCGCCGGCATCCGGACGCCGAGATCGTGGTCGGCGATCTCGCGACCGCTGATCTGTCGAGCCTGCTGAGCGACGCCGATCTCGTCACCGCGACCGCGTTTTTCGATCTGGTCTCGGCGTCGTGGATGGACGGGCTGATCGCCGCCTTGCCGGCGCAGGCGGGCGTGTACGCGGCGCTGACCTTCAACGGCGAGATGACCTGGCGGCCGCCGGGCTCGGCGGAGCGCGCCCCGGACGACGGCGCGGTCCAGGGCGCGTTCATCGCGCATATGACGAACGACAAAGGCTTCGGGCCGGCGCTCGGCGCGTCGGCGGCCCCGCAGCTCGCCGGGCGTCTGGCGACCGCCGGACGCGGCTTTGTCCACGCCGAGACGCCGTGGCGCTTGTCGGTTCCCGAGGACGCCGCGCTGATGGCGGCGCTCGCCGACGGGATCGCCGACGCGGTGCGCGAGGTGCGGCTCGGCGGTTTTCAGATCGACCCGTCGGCGTGGCGCGCGGCCCCGCACGGCACGGCCGAGATCGGTCATCTGGACCTGCTGGCCCTGCCCGCCTGACCGGGGGCGCGCCCGCTGAGCTGCGCCGGCTTGGTCCGACCGGCTTGATCCGACCGACTTGGTCCGGGCCGATGATCCGAGCCGGGCTCGGCGCCGGCCCCGGCCGGGTCAGTCGCGGTCGGTGAAGCGGAACCACATCCGGCCGAACACCCCGTCGCGCAGCGCGTACAGGTGCCAGAACGCCGCGATCACGTGGATGCTGGCCACCATCGCGATCGACAAGCCGGCGAGCCCGTGGAGGTCGAACAGCATTTCGGCGGTCGGACGATGCGGCGGCAGGATCGCCGGCAGCTCGAACAAGCCGAACACCGGGCGCGGCGCGGGATAGGCCGAGGCCGCCGCCCATCCGAGCAGCGGCGCGCCGATCAGCAAGGCGTAAAGCGCCAGATGCACCCCAAAGGCGGCGCGGGCCTGGGCCCTCGGCTGGTTGGGCGGCGGCGGCGGGGCGCGCCAGAACAGCCGCGCCCCAATCCGCAAGATCATCAAGCCCAGCACCAGCGCGCCGGTCGATTTATGGCCGAAACCCAGCGCGTCTTTCAGACGCCCGGGACCGACATTGACCATCGCCACGCCCAAGCCGATGGCGACGACCGCCCCAAGCGCGACAAGCCAGTGCAGCCATTTCTGCGCCGCGGCGTATTCGGAAGGCATGGCGTCTCCGTCGGCGGGCGCGTCTCGACGAGTCGACGCCCTTTCGCCAGCAGAGTAGTCGCTCGCGCGTCGCGCCGCCGGTGGGCGTTCCGCCGCGGCGGCCGCGAAACGGGCCTCAGAGCCGCGTCACTCCGCCGCCGCGGGCGCGGCCACGCTGTGGACGGGCGCGGCCGCGGCCCCGCGGCCTCGGCGCAGATCGCAAACGAACAGCGCGTCCCCGTCGTCGAAAGCGAAGACGTCCGCCGCCGGATGGACCGCGTCGCTCAGCTCGTCGATCGGCGGCAAGGCGAGGCCGGGCTTGCCCGAGCCGAGCAAGATCGGCGCGACCATCACGTGCAGCGCGTCGACGACCCGCGCCGAGATCGCGCGCGACAACGTCTCGGCCCCGCCTTCGATCAGGATGCGCCCGTAGCCGCGCTCATAGAGGGCCGCGACGATGGCGGCGGGCGGCAAGCCGCCGTCGGCGGCGCGCGCGATCGGCAGAACCTCGACCCCGTCGCGGGGCGGCGTCGCGCCGAGCGCCGCGTCGCGCGCCACCAGGATCGGGCCGGCGCCGTCGCGGAACATCCGCCCGACCGTCGCCGCGTCGGACAAGGGCAGCCGCGCGGAGGGATCGATCACCACGCGAACCGGAGACGGGCCGTCCACCAGGCGCACCGTCAGCTGCGGATCGTCGGCCAGCACCGTGTTCACGCCGACCACCACGGCGTCGACCGCCGCGCGCAGCCGGTGGAGGTGCATCAGGGCCCGTCGCCCGGAGATGTATTTGGACTTGCCTGTCGGCGTCGCGATCCGCCCGTCGAGCGACTGGCCGAGCTGTCCCACCACGAAGGGCCGATCCCGCCCGGCCTCTCGCACCTGAGCCAGCGCCTTTTCAGGCGAATAGCGCATCTCTCGATCCTTCCTCGCCGCTCACGCGACAATCGATACGAAACGGGCCGCGGCATTCCGTCGACGGCGGCTATCCACAGGCGAAATAGGGCGAGCGTCTGGCGGTGGTCGGGCGGAGAGCCGCCGAAGCGCCCTGTTTGGCCCGAAAAGCGCCGCGCCCGAGCCTCGACGCGCGCCGATGCGCCCCAAAGCGCCCCTTTTCGCCCCGATCCGGACCGAGGCGACCCGATGCGATGCGGCGCGCGCCGCTTCGGGGCGGCGTCGGCGCGGCCGGCGCTGTCATAAAAGTTTTTAAAATCGGCGCGATCCGCCGCGCGCGCGGCTTGACCCGGACGGCGCGTTCACCAACCATAAGTTGCAATCTGCTCACAATCCCGCCCTTCGACCGGGGCGCGCCGTCCGCCCGCGACGGATCGATCCGCTCGACCACTCAGGAGACGCCCGGATGTCGTTTTCGTTCCGACAGGATCCGAGTCCGACCCGCGATCCGGCGCTCGGACCCGCCGCGCGCGCCGCTCCGGCCCCGGGCGACGGCGGCTCCGGTCGGGTCTCGACGACGGCAGACGCGCCCG
>CAZBIG010000063.1:0-10729 GCA_964491865.1 uncultured Neomegalonema sp.
CCGCGGACGACAGCGTCATGCCGCAGACGGTCGAGGCGATCAGCCACGCCAAGGCGGCCGAGGTCCCGATGATCGTGGCGATCAACAAGATCGACAAGCCGGCGGCCGACGCCCAGAAAGTTCGCGTCGAGCTGCTGCAGCACGACGTTCAAGTCGAAAGCATGGGCGGCGAGATCCTGGACGTCGAAGTTTCGGCGCTGACGGGTCTCGGGCTCGACACGCTGATTGAGAACATCCTGCTGCAGGCGGAACTGCTCGATCTGAAGGCGAACGCCGATCGTCCGGCGGTCGGCTCGGTCGTCGAGGCGAAACTCGACACCGGTCGCGGCCCGGTGGCGACCGTGCTGGTGCAGAAAGGCACGCTGCGCGTGGGCGACATTTTCGTCTGCGGCGAGCAGTGGGGCAAGGTTCGCGCGCTGCTGAACGACCTCGGCGAGCGGGTGAAAGAAGCCGGCCCCTCCGCGCCGGTCGAGGTGCTCGGTCTGAACGGCACGCCGGAAGCCGGCGACGCGTTGCAAGTTGTCGAGGACGAGGGCAAGGCGCGCGAAATCGCCGACTATCGGGTCCGGAAGAACAAGGAAGCCCAGGCCGCAAAAGGCGCCCGCGCGACCCTCGATCAGCTGCTGGCGCAGGCCAAGCAAGACGCCGACGTCAAAGAGCTGCCCATCCTGGTGAAGGGCGACGTCCAAGGCTCGGTCGAGGCGATCACCCAGGCGCTCGAGAAGGTCGGCAACGACGAAGTGCGGGTGCGGGTGCTCCATGCGGGCGTCGGCGCGGTGACGGAATCGGACGTGACGCTCGCCAGCGCGTCGGGCGCGCCGATCATCGGCTTCAACGTCCGCGCCAACGCGCCCGCCCGCGACGCCGCCCAACAAAAGGGCGTCGAAATCCGCTACTATTCGATCATCTACGACTTGGTCGACGATATCAAAGCCGCCGCGTCGGGTCTGCTCAGCCCCGAGTTGCGCGAGACGTTCATCGGCTACGCGACGATCAAGCAGGTGTTCAAGATCACCGGCATCGGCAATGTCGCGGGCTGCGAAGTCACCGAGGGCATGGCCCGGCGCGAAGCCGGCGTGCGCTTGCTGCGCGACAACGTCGTGATCCACACCGGCAAGTTGAAAACGCTGAAGCGCTTCAAGGACGAAGTCAAAGAAGTCCCCGCCGGTCAGGAATGCGGGATGGCTTTCGAAAAATACGAAGACATCCGTGAAGGCGATGTGATCGAGATCTTTGAAGTTGAAGAGATCACGCGCACGCTGAAGTAAAAGGCGGCGGCGGGCTCCGGCGGCGGCGTTCGGGCCCGCCGCCGTCGCATCCAATAAGGACGCGACGTCATGGCCAAACGCGGCTTTCATGGGGGCGGCGGACCCACGCAGCGCCAGCGGCAAGTCGGCGAGACCCTGCGGCGCGCCCTGTCGGACGTGCTGGCGCGCGGCGATTTCCGAGACCCGGACCTCGCACGCCATTCGATCACCGTCGGCGAGGTTCGGGCGAGCCCGGACCTGAAGCACGCCACCGCCTTCGTGCTGCCCCTCGGCGGGCGCGAGGCCGAGGCGGCGCTGACCGCGTTGAAGGCCAACGCCGGCGAGATCCGGCATCAGGTCGCCAAAATGGTCACGCTGAAATTCGCGCCGCAGTTCCGGTTCGTGCTGGACGACAGCTTCGATCGGATGGACGAGACCCGGCGTCTGCTCGACGACGAGCGGGTTCGCCGCGATGTCGAAAAAGGCGCGGCGGCCGATGAGGACGGGGCCGGCTGACGGCCGGCGGCCGGTCGCGATCGCGGCCGCGAGCAGGGAACGCATGCCGATGGCGCGGCGCAAAAAAGGCCGGCCGGTCGACGGCTGGATCGTGATCGACAAGCCCCAGGGCCTCGGCTCGACGCAGCTCGTCTCGAAAGTTCGCTGGGCCTTTCAAGCTCAGAAAGCGGGACATTCGGGCACGCTCGACCCGATGGCCACGGGGGCGCTGGCGATCGCCTTGGGCGAAGCGACCAAGACCGTTCCTTACGCGACCGATACGGACAAGGGATACCGCTTCACGGTCCGGTGGGGCGCGGCGACCGACACCGACGACGCCGACGGAGCGATTATCGCGCGGTCGAGCCGTCGGCCGACCGACGCTGACATCGACGCGGCGCTGAAAGGTTTTGAAGGCGAGATCCTGCAACGCCCGCCGGCCTATTCGGCAATCAAGATCGCCGGCCAGCGCGCCTATGACCTGGCGCGCGACGGGGCCCCGCCCGAGCTCGCGCCGCGCCCGGTCTGGGTCGAGCGGATCGAGCGGATCGAGCGGCCGGACCCGGATCACGCCGTGTTCGAAATGGTCTGCGGCAAAGGCGGCTATGTGCGCAGCGTGGCGCGCGATCTGGGCGAGACGCTGGGCTGTCTCGGGCATGTGGTCGCGCTGCGGCGTTTGTGGACCGGGCCTTTCTCGCTCGACTGCGCTTTTCCCTTTGAAAAACTCGACGCGCTGCGCCATGAGGACCATGCGGAGAAGCATTTGCTCCCGGTGGCGGCAGGGCTGGACGACATCCCGGCTCTGGCGCTCGATCCGGGCCGCGCCGCTCAGGTCCGACAGGGCCGGGCGATCCCGGCGGTGGGCCTCACCCTGACCTACGGCGACACAGCTTGGGCGTGCTGCAACGGCGTGCCTGTCGCGATCGGCGTTGTGAAGGCGGGCGACTTCCATCCGAGCCGGGTGTTCACCTTCGCGGACGCCTCGTCCGCCTAACCCCTGATACCCGCCGCGGCATGCGGTCGGGCGCGAGCAAAGGACGACGATGTCGATTACGGCCGAGCGCAAAGGCGCGCTGATGAAAGAATTCGCCACCGGCGAGGGCGACACCGGTTCGCCGGAGGTCCAAGTGGCGATCCTCACCGAACGGATCACCAACCTGACCGAGCACTTTAAGACGCACAAAAAAGACAACCATTCGCGGCGTGGGCTGCTCAAGATGGTGTCGCAGCGTCGTAAGCTGCTCGACTATTTGAAAGCGCGGGAAGAGCCGCGATACCAGGACCTGATCAAGCGTCTCGGTATCCGCAAGTGACCCGACCATGAGACCCTCGGACGCGCCCCGCAGATCAGTTCTGTGGGGCGCGTTCGTTTTGCGGCGCGCTATGATCGGCGCGTCGGTCAGGGCGGATCCGCCGCCCGACGCTCCGCGCCGCCGGTCCGACGGCGCCGGAGTTTTCGGATCCGGAGCGCGTCGCGCCGCTGGATCGCCGCTCGGACTTTATGACAGCGCGCGCAATCCGGCGCGGCGCGGACAGGAACGACGATGTTCGATATCAAACGCACTGAACTGACCTGGGGCGGCGAAACCCTGGTCTTGGAAACCGGCCAGGTCGCGCGTCAAGCCGACGGCGCCGTGATGGCGACCCTCGGCGAGACGACGGTGCTGGCCACCGTGGTCTTCGCGAAAGCGCCGAAGGCGGGGCAGGACTTCTTTCCTCTGACGGTGAACTATCAAGAGAAATACTTCGCCGCCGGGAAGATCCCAGGCGGCTTTTTCAAGCGCGAAGGCCGCCCGACCGAGAAAGAGACGCTCACCTCGCGTCTGATCGACCGGCCGATTCGTCCGCTCTTCGTCGACGGCTTCAAAAACGAGGTGCAAGTCGTCTGCACCGTGCTGTCTCACGATTTGCGCAACGACCCCGACATCGTGGCGATGGTCGGGGCCTCGGCCGCTCTGACTTTGTCCGGCGTGCCGTTCCTCGGCCCGATCGGCGCGGCGCGCGTGGGCTTTTCGCGCGGCGAGTATGTGCTGAACCCGGGTCCGAACGAGCTCGAGGACAGCAAGCTCGACCTGGTCGTCGCGGGCACGCGCGACGCGGTGATGATGGTCGAATCCGAAGCCGAAGAGCTGTCGGAAGAAGAAATGCTCGGGGCCGTGATGTTCGGCCACCAGCAGATGCAGCCGGTCATCGAGGCGATTATCGACCTCGCCGAGCAGGCCGCCAAAGAGCCGTTCGACTATCAACCGCCCGACCACGGTCCGCTGATGACCAAGGTTCGCGAGATCGTCGCGACGCCGCTGAAAGACGCGTTTTCGACCGTCGATAAGCAAGAGCGCCAGGCCAAGATCGCCGCGGCCAAGCTGGCGCTTCTCGAGGCGCTGCCCGAAGAGGACCGCGAAAACCAGCAGGCGGTCGGCGACTGTTTCAAAAAGGTCGAGCAAGAGATCGTCCGCGGCGGCGTGATCGAGACCGGAACCCGCATCGACGGCCGCGATCTCGCAACCGTTCGGGCCATCGAGTGCCAGGTGGGCTTCTTGCCCCGGACCCACGGATCGGCGCTGTTCACGCGCGGCGAAACGCAAGGCCTGGTGGTGGTCACGCTCGGCACCGGCGACGATGAGCAGATCATCGACGCGCTCGAGGGCGAATATCGCGAGCGCTTCATGCTCCACTACAACTTCCCGCCCTACTCGGTGGGCGAGACCGGGCGGATGGGCAGCCCCGGCCGGCGCGAGATCGGTCATGGCAAGCTGGCATGGCGGGCGCTGCGGGCGGCCCTGCCCGAAGCGGTGGACTTTCCCTACACCATCCGCCTGGTCTCGGAGATCACCGAGTCGAACGGGTCGTCCTCGATGGCGACCGTGTGCGGCGGCAGCCTCGCGATGATGGACGCCGGGGTGCCCTTGAAGCGCCCGGTCGCCGGCGTCGCGATGGGGCTGATCCTCGAGCGGCAAGAGGGCGCCGAGGACAAGTTCGCCGTGCTGACCGACATTCTGGGCGACGAGGACCATCTCGGCGACATGGATTTCAAGGTCGCGGGGACCGAGGCCGGCGTCACGTCGCTGCAGATGGACATCAAAGTCGCCGGGATCACCGAAGCCATCATGAAGCAGGCCCTGGCTCAGGCCAAAGACGGCCGGATGCACATCCTCGAGGAGATGGCCAAGGCGCTGAAGGAAGGCCGTAAGGAATTCTCGGCGCACGCCCCGCGGATCGAAATGATCACGATCCCGACCGACAAGATCCGAGAAGTGATCGGCTCCGGCGGCAAGACCATTCGGGCCATCGTTGAAGAGTCGGGCGCGAAGGTCGACATCAACGACGACGGCACCGTGAAAATCGCCAGCCCAGACGGCGAGAAGATCGAGATCGCCAAGAAGTAAATTCTCGCTATCACCTCCGAGCCTGAAGTCGGGCAGATCTATGATGGCAAAGTCGTCAAGCTGATGGACTTCGGCGCGTTCGTGAACTTCTTCGGTGCGAAGGACGGTCTGGTCCATGTCAGCCAGATCACCGGATCGACCAAAGGGGCCGCGGTCAAAGACCTGCTGAAGGAAGGCCAGACGGTGAAGGTCAAGCTGCTCGGCTTCGACGACCGCGGCAAGGTGCGCTTGTCGATGAAAGCGGTCGACCAGGCCACCGGCGCCGATCTGGAAGAGGCGAGCTGACCTTTCCGCCGGTCTCGCGACGGACGACCCGCACGCCTCGGCCCAGCGCCGGGGCGTGTTTTTTTGGCCGCGCGAGGTCTATCGAGACGATCCGTCCAACGAATGAGCGGCTTTCAGGCCGCCGCCGCGCCCGTGTAGATCTGAAAGCCTGATCAACCCTTGAGGAGCGCGGCTGTGTCTTTGATCCCGAAATTCAGCTTCGGAAGCGCGGAGAAGAACCGCGCCAAAGATCTGGAGGCCAGCGCGCACACGGAAACCGCGGCCCCGCCCCAGGTCGACCCTCAGGCGGCGCCCGGCGCTGAGGCTGGGGCGGAGCCGGTCTCACCGCCGGCCGCGGAGGCGGCGGACAGCGGCTGTCGGGTCGCTCGGGTCGAGACGTGGGACCAGCTCATGGCCGAGCTTTTCCGCGATACGTTCAATGAGAACAGCAATCGGATCAAATCCCGCTTCGCCTATCGCGGCGCGTCGACGCTCGATTATACGTTGACGCCGACCTTGCTGCGCCATGTCGGGCCCGGGAACATCCATCTAGAGCGCCACATGCTGCGGCAATTTCAAAAGTATTCGCATAACTTCGCGCCCGAACAACCGAACCGGTGGAGCTGGATCTCGCTCGCGCAGCATTACGGTCTGCCGACCCGCTTGCTCGACTGGACGTACTCGCCGCAGGTCGCGCTGCACTTCGCCACCGCCAACCTCAACAAATTTCAGCAGGACGGCGTGATCTGGCGCGTCAATTACATCAAAGTTCATGAGCTCTTGCCGACGCCGATCCTGGAGGACCTTCGCAATGAAGAAAGCGGAGAGTCTTGGATCTTCACCGTCGACACTCTGGCGGACGTGTTCGAAACCATCGGCAGTCTAGAACAGGCGGCCGAGCAACATCAGCAGGATTTACTGATCTTTTTCGAGCCGCCGGCGATCGACGCGCGGATCTATAACCAATTCGCGTATTTTTCAGTCTGCTCCAATCCGCGCTTGAAGCTCGACGATTGGTTGAACCGGCATCCGGGCATCTGGGACAAGATCGTCATTCCCCACGAGTTGAAATGGGAAATTCGCGATAAGCTCGACCAAAGCAACATCAGCGAGCGCATTTTGATGCCCGGCCTGGACGGCTTGGCGACTTGGTTGAAGCGCTACTATATGCCGACCGGCAAATATGCGGAACGGCGTGGCGACTAGAGTCTCCCAATGAAAGAGACCGCCGATCGCGCGGATCAACGGTCTCTTCTTCGAGCCGAAGAGGGATCGGGGACCTTTAGGCGGCCCGCAGCGACGCGCCCGCGCCGGTTTTGATGGCGTCGACCAGACTCGCGAGCCGGCGGCTCTCTTCGGACAGACGCTGCGCGGCCGACGCGCTCTTGTCGGCCAGCGCCGCGTTTTCCTGGGTCATCTTGTCCAGGTGGTTGACCGTGCTGGTGATTTCCTCGACGCCGCTGGCCTGTTCGCCGCTGGCCTTCGCGATCGAGGCGATGGTGTCGCCCACCCGAGCGATCGCGGAGACCATTTCTTCCAGCGTCGCGCCGGTCGCCTCGACCAGTTTCACGCCCTCGACCACGTGAGACGAGCTGTCGTCGATCAGCCCCTTGATGTCGCGGGCGGCTTCCGACGAGCGCTGCGCCAGCGTCCGAACCTCGGACGCCACAACGGCGAACCCTTTGCCGGCGTCGCCCGCCCGGGCGGCTTCGACCGCCGCGTTCAAGGCCAACAAGTTGGTCTGGAACGCGATCGAGTCGATCACGGTGATGATGTCCGAGATCTTGGTCGAGCTCGCTTCGATCCGCTGCATCGCGTCGACGGTCTCGCCGACGACGCGCTTGCTGCGGTCGGCGGCGCCGCTCGCCTCGGCCGCCAGATCGGCCGCCTGGGCGGCGCTCGCAGCGTTGGACTTCACGGTCGCCGACATCTCCTCCATCGTCGCCGCAGTTTCCTCGAGCGACGAAGCTTGCGCTTCGGTGCGCGACGAGAGCGTCGCCGAGCCTTCCGAGATCTCGCCGGTCGCCCCGGTGACGTTCCGCGCCGCGGTTCGGATGTCGCTGACCAGCGCGTCGAGGCGGTCGATCGCGCCGTTCACATTGCCCGCCACGGCGCCCAGCGCGCCGGTGTAGGAGCCGGTGACCCGCTTCGTCAGATCGCCGCCCGCCACCGCGTTCAACGCGCCGCCAATGTCGCGCAGGAACGCGTCGAAGGACTGGCTCAGGCGATTGACCCCGTCGACGAGCCCGCGCAGCTCAGGTTCCTCGAAATGGACGTCGACCCGCTGCGAGAAATCGCCCTGAGCGGCGGCGGAAACCAGCCGTCCGATCCCGCTCTCGAGCCGCGACAGCACCTCGCGGCGGGCTTCTTGGACCGACCGGTCCGCCTCGGCCTCGCGCTGGCGCAAGGCGTCGACGTCGCGCATCGCGTTCTGGAAGGTGACGACGGCGCGCGCGACCTCGCCGATTTCATCGGCGCGTCCGGTTTCGGGAACCTCCGCGTCCCGGCGGCCGCCTGCGATCTTCAGCATCGCCTCGCGCACACGGTCGAGGCCGCCTAACGCCTGCGCCGCGCAATAGGCTGCGACGCCCGCTGCGATTGCGGTCAGCAGGACGGCGAGCGTCAGGAAATGCGTCGCCGCCTCCCAGCCCGCCGCCGCGACCTGCTCCTTGGTCACGCCGACATAGAGGATGCCGGCGATCGCGCCCTTCGTGTCGTGGATCGGGAAGTAGATGGTGTAGTAATCGACTTCCAAAATCCGCGCCTCGCCCGAGAAGATGCCGCCGCGCATGATTTCGGCGTGGACCGGACCGTCCGCGCCGAGCTTGGTGCCGACCGCGCGAGCGCCCCCGGGCTTGCGAATGTTGGTGCTGCGCCGCCAGAAATCGCCGTTCGCGGGCTCGTAGGCGAACACGGTCGCGGTTTCGCCGGTGATCGCGCCGATCCGATCGATCAGCGCGTGGTCGGTGAGATCCGGTTCGGCGTTCCAGACGATCCGGAGCGGCGCGCCGTCGGCGCCGAACTGAGCCTCGACTTCGGGCGCTTCGGCGTCGAGCAAGCTGGCGGCGGTCGCCAAGCTCTGGTGCTGACGCTCCATGGCGCGATGGACTTCCGCGTCGACCGCCAGATAAGTGGCCAGCGCCGTGAAGAGGAGCAGCGACGCGCCGGTCACGCCGACGACGACAGCGCTCATCCGACCCTTGAGAGTTCCGAGCATGACACGCCTTTTCAAATTACGACGCTCGGCACCATGCGCTTCAACCGCTGTCACATGGTTACCGCCGCTTGGCGGCAGGCGTTGAAAGCGCTTAAAATCGTCAGCAATTTTCTGGCGCGGGGGATTTGAGATGATGCGGCGCGACCGTCGAACGATGGGCCCCCACAGGGCTTGGCGCAGCCTGCGCGCGGCGGCGGCCGCGGGGGCGCCGGTCATCGGCTGCGGGGTCGGCCTGTGCGTCGCCGCCGCGCAAACGCCGTCCGACAGCGCGCCGAACGCCGGCGGCGAACCGCGATGCGCCGTGAGCGGCAGCGAAAACGTGTTCGTTGAAGGCGGGTCGATGCTGCGTCTGGGCGATGTGGCCGGGTGCCCTGACCTGCGCTACGAGGTCGTGCCCGGGGTGTTGATCAACGGCCAACCGGCCGTGCGGATCCTGCCCAAAGAGGCGTGCGTTCCTGGCGGCGCGAACAGCGTGACGATCTCGGGCCGACAGGCGCAGCGGACCGGCGACGGCTGTTGAGCCCGTCGCCGGCGCGTAGAGGCGTCTTAGAAGCGGTAACCGGCGCCGACGCCGAAAATCCACGGGTCAATCTCGACATCGCCTTTCACGTTGCCGAGCGCGTCGTCCCGGATCTCCCATTCGGTTTCGAGGAAGATCTTCTTCACATCGGCGTTCAAGTAGAACCCGTCGGCCACGCGGATATCAATGCCCGCCTGCAGCGCGAAGCCGAAGGCGTTGTCATAATCGATTTGTTCGACGTCGCCACCGTCTTCGTTGTAGAAGAGGGTGTAGTTGATGCCCGCGCCAAAGTAAGGCTTAAAGGCGGGATCGATCTGCGTGATATGATACTGCGCTGTCAAGGTCGGCGGCAGCAAGTACAGTTCGCCGAGATCCACGCCGTTGAGCGAACCTGTGCCGTCGACTTCGTGCCGGGCGGTGGCCGCAATCAGCTCAACCGCCAGATTGTCGGTGAAGAAATAGGTGAAGTCGATCTCGGGGACATAGGCCGTCGAGATGTCGGCGTCTTCGCCGGCCACGCCGTTCGCGTCCAGCGTTTCGTCCGGCGAGACGGCGATGCCGCGCACACGGATCATTCAGCGACCTTCGGTCGGCTCGCCCAGGAAATGGTCCGCGAAGCTGTCGGCCGTCGCCGGCGCGGCTGAAAAAAGCCCGCCCGCGGCCAGAGCCGCGGCAAGAGCGGATTTCAAGAACATCGATGTCATTTCGCCCTCCAAAGTTGTGACCAATCGATCTCTCTGAGCCAGGCGCGTCCTTTGAGGCTGACACGCCTCGGTGTCAGGGTCCGGCCTGGATTGATTTTGTTAAGCAATCGTTATCCGTGTCCAAGCTTCCGGCGATCGCGGCGCGCTGCCGAAGCGCGAGGGGCGGTCGGTGTGGATTGACCGCCACATAGAAACGATCGGCGGCCGAGCGCTCTGATTTCGCTCAACTCTTCGGGTGGCGAAACGAAACCGCCGCGGGAGGGTCGTGACAAAAAAGCCCCGCCGGGGTCGGCGGGGCTGTCGGGGCGCCGGTCTGTCGGCGCGCGTCTCGTCGGTTGCTCAGACGCGGATCGGGCTCAGCGGTTCATCCGGTGCTCGATCAAGTCGTCGACGACGCCGGGGTCGGCCAAGGTCGAGGTGTCGCCCAGCGCGCCATACTCGTTCTCGGCGATCTTGCGCAGGATCCGGCGCATGATCTTGCCGGAACGGGTTTTCGGCAACCCGCCGGCGAATTGGATCAGGTCCGGCGTCGCGACGGGGCCGATCTCTTGCCGGACCCATTTTTTGAGCTCGGCGGCCAGCTCGTCGGACGCGGTCTCGCCTTCCATCAGGGTCACATAGCAATTGAGGCCCTGGCCCGTGGTCTCGTGCGGATAGCCGACCGCGGCGGCCTCGGAGACTTTCGGATGCGCCACCAAGGCGCTCTCGACCTCGGCCGTGCCCATCCGGTGCCCCGAGACGTTGATGACGTCGTCGACGCGGCCGGTGATCCAGTAATAGCCGTCCGCGTCGCGCCGACAGCCGTCGCCCGAAAAGTAATAACCCTTGTACATTTCGAAATAGGTTGAAACGAAGCGGTCGTGATCGCCGTACACGGTGCGCATCTGGCCGGGCCA
>CAZBIG010000064.1:0-4172 GCA_964491865.1 uncultured Neomegalonema sp.
TCTGCCGCTTCGGCGAGGGCAGCGCGCGGCGCACCTCGAACCCGCCGAGATCGCGGGCGCGGGGCACGATCAAGGTCTCGATGGCGTCGACCGCGTCGCCGGTCGGGCAGGAGGGATCGAGAGCGGGGTTCCAGCTCGTGATGGGCACCGGCGAAAAGAGGCCCGGGTGAAGAGGGGCGCCGCGACAGGCTCTGACCGACGCGCGGCGCGCGCCGGCGGTCGCCCGCCAAACGCGCCCCTTCGCCGCCGAGCGGTAAAGCGCACGCGCGGAAGAGGCGCGTTGACGCGCCGGGCGTCAGCGCGCGTCGACGCGGCCCAGCGTCTGGCGCCACAACCAATCGAACAGGGTCAGCGCCAGCATCGCGAGGACCAACATCGCCAGCAAGCGCTGCTCGGTCAGCGCCCGGTGCGCGAATGCGAGCGTCGCGTCCTCGGGCGGCCGGCCCCCGATCAGCGCGTTGCGCAGCCAAAAGAAATTCTGCCAGCCCCAGTACAGCGCATAGGCCGCCGCCGCCGCCCAAGCGACGCCGGCGGCGCGCACCGCCGCGGCGAGGGCGCTCATCGGGCGGCCTCGGCGAAGGCGGGCGCGGCGATCGTCGACAGATCGGCTTTGAAGATCAGCAGATCGGCGACGCGCTCGACCCGCCCCTCGAGCGACACCAGCTCGGCGACCCGGTCCAAAAGCTCGGGCCCGGGCGTCCCGCCGTCGAGGTCCGCGATCAGCAGAAACTCGGAATGCTCGGGTCCGGCGCCCTCGGGCGACACGCCCGGCATCGGCCCTTGGGTCACGAACAGCGCCGGCACGCCCCCGATCAGGCACATGTTGGCGCAGGCCTTGTGCGCCAGGCCCGCGCCGGGGTTCATGACGCCGACCACGCATTTGCCGTCGCAGATCTCGCCGGTCAGCCGCCAGCGGCCGAGATCCTCGGCGGTCGCGAGACCGCTCGCGGCGGCGGCGGCCGCGGCGCCGTCGAGCGGCGTCACCGCGTGGCGCCCTTCGCGGCCGTTCCAGGGCGCGAGCAGCGTGGTGGCGTCGCCGCGCTTCAGCGTCGGGCCGGAGATCTCCACCGCCGCGCCGTCGAGCGCCCCGGCCTCGGCTTGCAGACCGTATTTGCCGCGGGTGCTGTTCAGCGGGATCGCGCGGCCCTTGGGAAAATCGGCGCTCGGCGGGGTTTGCAGATAGGGGTAGGGTTCGGCGCGCAGCACGCCCTGCAGGGTGACCCGACCGGCCCAGCCCGACGGCGGCGGCGAGGCTTGGCTGACGCCGATGGCCCACCCGCCGATCGCGAAACCGCCGAGCAGACCGACCCCGACGGCCAGCAGCAGCGCCCGCGAGGCCGCCGGCGCGCGCCCCAGATAGCCGACGAAGAAGTCGTCCCGACGCTCGGCGTCGCCCGGAGCGGCGCCCGAGACGCCCGGTGGCGGCAGGGCGCTCATGCCGGCTCTCCCTTGATTTCGGCCCAGACTTTGGCGTCGATCTCGACCGCCGGCGTGCGGCTGCCGATCGGCTCGGGCTCGGTGCGCACCCAGAGCAGGCCCTTCTCCAGTTTGAGCTGGTAGGTCGGCACCTTGTCGGTGAAGGGCGCCGGCGCGCAGCCGTCTTCGGGATCGAATTGATGCCCGTGCCAGGGGCAGGTCACGCACCCGTCGATGATGCGACCTTCGCCGAGCGGCCCGTTCTGGTGCGCGCACACGTTCGAGATCGCCGAGAACTTGCGCTCGGCGTGGCGGAACACCGCCACCCGCTCTCCGCCCGGCAGCGCGACGATTTTGGCGCGGCCGTCCGCGATCTCTTCGATGGCCCCGACCCGCGCCCAGCCCCGGGTTTCGTCGGCCGTCGCGACGTCGGCGGCGCGTTCGCGCAACCCGACCCAAAGATGCAGTCCGGTCACCACCAGCGCGCCCGCCGCCGCGACCAGCGGAAAGCCCGAGGCCGTGGGGCTTTGATACGCGCCGAGCAGGATGTGCGCGAGCGCCGCGAGGTAGGCGAGGTAGACGCTCATATGCAGCGCCTTCCACACCGGCGGCGTGAGAAAGCTCATCCAAAAGTCGTGGCTGGTCGCGGCCAGAACCGCCAGGATCACCAGCGACGCCAGGCCGAGCGCCTCGAACGGGAACCCGAGCGCCCGGTCGTAGCTCGTGTTGGCGCCGAGAAGGCCGCCCCAGCGCGAGATGTCGCTGAACGCGAAGTACCAGTCGAGAACGAACCCGGCATGGGCCGCCGCCACCACCGCCGTCATCACGCCGAAATGCCGCCGATTATAGAGGAGCGGCGACAGCCGCGGCTCGAGCCGCGCCAGGGGGCCGATGCACAGGATCACCGTCAACATCAAAAAGGCGCAAGCGCCGAAGGCGCGCATCCGTTGGATCTGCGCGTCGACCGGCTTGGCCCAGTCGGCGTCGCCGGGGGCCACCCGCAGGTAGAGCGCCAGAAATGCAACGACGGCGCCCAGCAAGACGGCGTCGTAAACCCATTTGCTGCGGTCCCAGAGGACCGGCTTGTACTGAACGCTCATCCCTCTCCCCCGACGCCCCCAGCGTCCGAAGCGGGCGGGCTCAATCGCTCTTGCGCGCCGCGCTGATCGAAATCCTGCTTCAACACCATGGCGGCGATCAGCAGGGCCGGCACGGCGATGGCGAGCGCGGCCCAGATCGCCGAATGCGCGGCGCGGTGCGGTCTTTTCATGCGGCGCCCCCCCAAGGTCTTGGCCAGAAAGTCTTGGCCAGAAAGTCTTGGCCAGAAAGTCTTGGCCAGAAGGTCTTGGCCAGCGGCGTTCAGTCTCAACCGGTCTTGGACCGCCGATCCCCGTCTCCACCTCGACGCTCGGGACGGGCGCCACGTCCGGCCCCGAGCTTCGGCTGCAGGCGACGGCTCGCCTCGGCGAACGTCACCGCGCCGCCCGTCGCCGCTCGAGCTGCGCCCAGCGAACCAAGACGATCGGCCATAACAGCACGACCCCGGGGATCACGAGCACCCGGAAGACATACGAGCCGCGCGCCGCCGGGTCTATCCGATCGATTCCGAACCCGAGAAACGGGACCGCGACCGCCAGGCCGATCCAGCCCCAGATCTCGGCCGCCCAGGCGAGGGTCTCGCCCATGTCGATCGCCGCCAACTCCATGACCGGCCCCCTGATCGCCGCCGACGCGCCCCATGGACGACTTTCCATCCTTCGGCGGGCTTTTACCTGTTTGAGGGGTCGGCTGTCCAATCACACCCGAACGGCGAATCCGCGCGACCCTCGGGACGTGGATTGACGGTCTCAGCCGACGGCCCGACCACCGCGGGCGTCACACCGTCCGATCCGTTCGATCCGCTCCGGAGGCCCTCGGTGATCCCGCTGCGCGACCACAACCCGACACGTCAAACCCCGGTCGTCACCTACGGCCTGATCGCGGCCAACGTGCTCGTGTTTCTGAGCTATGCGAGCCTGTTCCAGGATCAGCGGGCGCTGGCGCAGTTCTTTGACGTCTGGGCTCTCACCCCCGCCGAAATCGTCGCCGGGCGCGAGAGTTACACGCTGGTGACCGCCATGTTTCTGCATGGCGGCCTAATGCACCTGGGCGGCAACATGCTGTTTCTGTATATTTTCGGAGACAACATGGAAGAGCATTTTGGCCATGTCGGCTTTTTGTTGTTCTATTTGGCGACCGGCCTGGCGGCGTCGGCGCTGCAAATCGGCGTGGACCCGGCGTCGACGATCCCTAACGTCGGCGCCTCGGGCGCGATCGCGGGCGTGATGGGAGGCTACTTGCTGATGTGGCCGAAAGCGCGCGTGGACATGCTGTTGATCTTGGGCTTTTACGTTCGGATCTTCACGCTGCCGGCTTTCGCGATGCTGGGAATTTGGTTCGGCCTGCAGCTGCTCGGCGGCGTCTCGAGCTTGGGATCGACCGGCGGGGGCGTCGCCTATTGGGCGCACGCCGGCGGGTTCCTGGCCGGGCTGGCGCTGGTGGGCGCGGCCTGGGCGGCGGGGATCAAGCCGCGGCGCGTCGACCTGCACCCCGCGCATCCGTCGGCGGTCTATCGCGTGCCGCGCGTGCCGCGCCGGCGCTGACGCCCCGCCCGCGTCGGATCGATCGGCGCCAGCGCGGCTTCGATCGCCAGGGCCGTCCGCTCGGCCGGCCATCGCGGCCCGATCGGCGGCACATGGAGAAACGCGGCCCAGTCG
>CAZBIG010000064.1:4182-10719 GCA_964491865.1 uncultured Neomegalonema sp.
GCCCCGGCCGGCGCGCCGCGCCTCGGCGCGCTGGTCGAGCGCCGCGCGATACGCGCTCTCGCAGACGTACAAGCCCGCGTCCGTCGACGGCCGGACCGGCGCGCCCGCGCGGCGCATCGCCGCCTCGGCGCGGCCCCAGGGCCAGGCCCCCAGGCGATCCGCCGGCCCGTCGCCCCCGCGCGACCGCGCCCGCCGCTCGAGCCGGCACAGCCGGTCGTCCGCCAAGCCGCAGAGCAGAACCGCCCGGGGCCGAAGCGCTTCGATCGCCGCCCGAAGCGCGGCCGCCGCCTGGGCGTGATCGACCGGCAGCAAACGCGCCGCGAGATCCGGCCGGCGCCGCGCCAGCCGAAAAACGCCTTCCCAGCTGGCGTTCACGCGCCAGCGGTGGAAGGGTTCAAACCCCGTGACCAACGCCCAGACCCGCGCGCGGGGCGGCTCGGGCCGCCCGACCGGACCGTCGCGTCGCGTAAGAAAGAGCCGCGCCATGCCCGACCTCGCCGTCCGCCGACCTTCGGTGCGCATTCTCGTCACCGGCGGGACCCTCGACAAGGAGCACGACCCCCAGCGCGAGGCGCTGACCTTTCCCAGCGCCGGGCGAACGCATCTGCCGCGGATGCTCGAGGAAGCGCGTTGCGACCACCCGGTCGTCGACACCCTGATGCTGAAAGACAGCCTGGAGTTCGACGACGCGGACCGCGCGCGGCTGGTCGAGGCGCTCGCCGCGGCGCCCGAGACCGCCTTCGTGATCACCCACGGCACCAGCACCATGGGAGAGACGGCGCGCTATCTGGCGGGTCGGGCCGACCGCTTTCCCGCGGCGACCGTCGTGCTGACCGGCGCGATGCGCCCCTTTTCGCTGGCCGCTTCAGACGCCGCCTTCAACCTCGGCGGCGCGATCCTGGCGGCCCAACTCGCCCCGCCCGGCGTGTGGGGCGCCATGAACGGCCGGCTGTTCGCGGCCGAGGCGCTGCGCAAGAACGTCGAGGCCGGCCGTTTCGATCTCTGACGCGCGCTCGCCCGTCGACATCGCCGCCCCGCTCGGGTCTAAGACGCGCCGGGCGCGGGTCCGGCGATCGGAGACGACGTTTAGGCGCCTTTCGGCGTCGGGATCGGGAGGACGTGATGGAAACGGTGGCGCTGGCCGCGACGCGCGTCGATCCGACGGGACCGACCGACGCGGCGCCGCTGATCATCGCGCACGGGCTGCTGGGCTCGGGGCGCAATTGGGCGACGCTGGCGCGGCGCTTCGCCGAGGACGCGCGCCGCCCTCGCCCCGTGATCGTCGTGGACATGCGCAACCACGGGGCGAGCCCCTGGCGCGACGAGACCGCCTATCCCGCGCTTGGCGCGGATCTGCTGGACGCGATCGACCGTGAAACGAAAGGGGCGGCGCTGCTGCTCGGGCATTCGATGGGCGGCAAGGCGGCGATGGCGGCGGCGCTCGCCCGCCCCGAGCGCGTGGCGGGCCTGATCGTCGCCGATATCGCGCCGGTCGCCTATGGCGATCACGGGCATGACCGCCTGATCGGCGCGCTTCGCCGGATCGATCTGTCGGCCGTCTCCCGGCGCGGCGACGCGGACGCTCAGCTGGCCGCCGCGGTCCCCGAAGCGCCGCTGCGCGCCTTTCTGCTTCAGAACCTGGTCTTCGAAAACGGCTCGGCGCGCTGGCGGGCCAACCTCGCGGCGCTCGAGGCCGGCCTCGGCGCGCTGATGGGCTGGCCGGCGTCGCTGGCGGCCGACGCCTATGCGGGGCCGGCCTTGTTCCTCCATGGCGGCGCGTCGCCTTACGTCGCCGAGGCGGGGCGCGCCGCCGTCGCGCGGCAGTTTCCCGCCGCCGAGATCGACGCGCTGCCCGGGGCCGGCCATTGGCTCCACGCCGAACAGCCGGACGCGTTTTTCGAGCGCGTCGCGCGCTGGCTGGCCGACCGTCCTTAGGCTCGGACGGGGCCGCGGCGGACAATGAGGAACGGCGCCGCGCCACGACGAACCGGGCGACCCGTCTAGCGCCGCGCGCGCCGCGCGCTAGGTCATGAGGCAGTCGCCCCGGCGTCGCCGCGGAGCGTCGTCGATCCATGCGAATTCAGGGACGCATCATGAGCAAATTCGGGGTCAGCCAGCCGGTGAAGCGCGTCGAGGACGCGCGCCTGCTGACCGGTCGAGGCGCGTATGTCGACGATCAGGCCTGGCCGGGTCAGGCGCGCGCGGTCTTCCTTCGAAGCCCGGTCGCGCACGGCGCGCTGACCGCGATCGACGTCGCCGAGGCCAAAGCCGTGCCCGGCGTGCTCGCGGTCTACACCGGGGCGGATTTCGAAGCGGCGGGCGTGAACCGCATGTCGGCCCCGACCGTCGAGAACCGCGACGGCGGCGCGTCGGCCAACCCCGACCGTCCGATCCTGGCGGTCGACCGCGTGCGTTACGTCGGCGAGCCGATCGCGATGATCTTGGCCGAGACCGTCTCGATCGCCGAGGACGCGGCCGAACGCGTGGCGTTCGACATCGAGGACGCGCCGCCGGTGGTCGAGATGCCGGCGGCGCTGGCCGAGGGCGCGGCCGCGCTGCATCCCGAGGCGCCGGGCAATCTGGCCTTCGACTGGGGGCTCGGCGACGAGAGCGCGGTCGACGAGACCCTCGCCGCGGCGGACCGGGTGATCCGGCTCGAGCTTGTGAACAACCGCGTGGTGTCGAACCCGATGGAGACCCGCGGCGTGCTCGCGCGCTGGGACGACGCGACCGCCCGCCTGCATGTCGAGACCAACGCCCAGGGCGTCTGGGGCGTGAAGCGCGAGCTCGCCAAACAGCTGGCGCTCGAGCCCGACCAGGTCCGCGTGACCACCGGCGACGTCGGCGGCGGCTTCGGCACCAAAGGCTATCCCTATCCCGAGCAGATCGCCGCCGCCCACGCGGCCCGGGCCCTCGGGCGCCCGGTGAAATGGGTGGCCACGCGTTCGGAAGGATTTCTGTCCGACGCGATGGGGCGCGACCATCTGACCGTCGCGCAGGCCGGGTTCGACGCGGATCTGAAGCTCGTCGCCCTCAAGGTCGAGACGCTGGCGGGCATGGGGGCCTATCTGTCGCCCTACGCGCCCTTCATCCCGACCGGCGCCGCGTCGCGCGTGCTGCCGGGCGTCTACGACGTCCAGTCGGTGTTCTATGGCGTGAAGGGCGTGTTCACGAACACCACCCCGGTCGACGCCTATCGCGGCGCGGGACGGCCCGAGTCGATCTACATGCTCGAGCGTCTGATGGACAAAGCGGCGCGCGAATTGGGCGTCGATCCGATCGACCTGCGCAAGCGCAACTACATCGCGCCCGAGGCGATGCCCTACCGCACCGCCGTCGGCGAGACCTACGACGTCGGCGATTTCGCGCGGGTCACCGACGCCGGGCTGGCCAAAGCGGACGTCGCCGGCTTCGGCGCGCGTCGGGCGGCGTCCGAGCGCGCCGGCAAGCTGCGCGGCCTCGGCTATTGCTATTACATCGAGTCGATCCTGGGCGACCCGTCCGAGACCGCGAAGGTCGCGCTGACCGAGGAGGGCGAGATCGCGCTGTTCGTCGGCACCCAGTCGAACGGCCAAGGCCACGAGACCGCCTATGCGCAGATCCTGCACGCCCGCTGCGGCCTGCCGTTCGACAAGATCCGCATCGTCCAGGGCGACAGCGACCGCATCGCCACCGGAGGCGGCACCGGCGGGTCTCGGTCGGTGACCATGCAGGGCGTCGCGATCAACGCCGCCGCCGACGCGCTGGTCGAACAACTGCGGCCGCTGGCCGAAGAAGAGCTGGAGGTCGCGGCCGCCGACCTCGAGTTCCGGGACGGCGCGTTCCACGTCGCCGGCACCGACCGCTCGGTCGACCTGCTGCGCCTCGGCGAGCGGGCGCGAGAAACCGGGCGCGCCGCGTTGGCGACCGCCGAGGAGCGCACCACCGCGCCCGGGCGCTCGTTTCCCAACGGCTGCCACATCGCCGAGGTGGAGATCGACCCCGAGACCGGCGTCGCCCGAGTGGCGCGCTACAGCATGGTCGACGATTTCGGCGTTCTCATTAACCCCATGCTGGCCGAGGGGCAGGCCCAGGGCGGCGTGGTGCAGGGCATCGGGCAAGCCCTGACCGAGCGCGTCGCCTATGACGAGACCGGCCAGCTGCTGTCCGGATCGTTCATGGACTACGCCATGCCGCGCGCGGACGACGCGCCCTGGCTGGTGTTCGACACCGAACCGGTGCCCTCGACGGCCAACCCGATCGGCATGAAAGGGTGCGGCGAGGCCGGCACCGTGGGCGCGCTGGCCGCGGTGACGAACGCGGCGCTCGACGCGCTCTGGCCGCTCGGCGTGCGCGACGTCGACATGCCGCTGACGCCGGTCCGGGTCTGGCGGATGATCGACGCCGCCAGATCCGCGGTGGCGGCCGAATAAGCGTCTCACGGCGCGCCGTCAGCGGAGCTGAAGCGCCTCGCCAGCGACCGCGCGGGCCGGCCAGGCGACCGCGCGCGGCGCCGGTCGGCGGCTAAGGGGCGGCCGCGCCTCGAAGCGGGTCGGGGCATGGGTCCGGCTGCTCGTCGGCGCGGCGCTTCGACCGGCGGCATGGGTCGCCGCGACTTCGGACAACGCGGCGCGGGCCAGCGCCTCGATCGCCGATCGTAGAGCAGGGTCGAACCGGTCTCGTCGCGCCGTGGCGGCTCTCCTGAGCGGTGTCACGCCCTTAAGCTCTCACCCGCCAGGGCACTCGGATTTGCGGCGGATCAAACGCGGCTGCGACCTTTTTGCGCCGCGCCCCGACGGCCGACCGCCGACGGTCGCAGAACGCGGATGCGGCCAAACATCGGCTTACGCCACGGCGCCCTTTAAAATATTACACCGCCCGGAACTCTCCTAGACCGCTATCGTTCTGTATTCATACGCAAGCAACAGCGTGCGTTGAGGCAAATAGGAGCTTATTATGAAAACCTCGATGTATCTTCGCCAGATCATTATTGCAGGTCTTGTCGCCGCGCCGGCGGGGTTCGCCGCTGCGGACAGTCAGACGACCCGCAGCGACAGCCGGTCGAACGTCGAAGGTCTGGCGGGCGACACCGCGCAGCCGACCCGCGAGGACTGCCAGCGGGTGAACAACGAAGACCCGAACGGCAACGCGGGCGTTGTCGCGTCGACGGGCCAATCGAAAGCGGGCGATGACGGCTCGGGCGTCGTCGCGCCGGACTGCACGCAGGTCGAAAATTTCACGCCGAAGAACGAACAGTCGAAGGCCGGCGCGCAGAGCGAGACCCAAACCCGGTAACGTTCCGGCGGCGCGGCCCGAAAGTCGGCCATCCGACCTCGGAGCGGCGCGGCCGACGGTCCTTGGCGTCGTCGCCGGCGCGCGCAGGTGATCCTGCGCGCGCCTTTTTTGTGAAAACGCGTCGCCGGATCAGCGTCGGGCGCGCATCTCAAAGGCCCGCGCGTCGGCCAGATGCGGGGCCGGCTCGCCCAAAATGAAGGGCCGGGCGGCGAAGGTGTTCTCCACCCCGAGCTCTTCGAAGCTGTGGCAGATGCGGCCGCCCGGCGTTTTGGCGTAGCGAGCCTCGACCATCCGCTCGTACTCGAGCGCTTCGCGATCGGTCAGCGCGTCGCCGATCACCAAAGCCGACAAGCCGTCGGTCAGGTGGCAGACCCGGCCGTCCTCGAGCGTCAACGCCCCGCTGACCTCGAGCCGAGAGCCGTCGGCCATAGGCGAAACAGTGGTGAACCGGCGCAGCGCCAAATCATAATCGGTCCGCTCGGCGCAGCCCCCCGCGAGCCGCTCGCCCGCGACCGTCAGGTCAGCCGGCGCCGGATCGACGCACTTCACCGGCCGTTCGGCCAGCAGCGCGGCGAGCGCGTGGGCGCTCAGCACCGTCCGGAGGTCTCCGGTGACGAAGGCGTCCTGGCCGCCCGGGGCCTCAAAGCCGGCGCTGTGAAAGGCGGTCATGCGCTCCGCCGGCGCGGACGCGGCTCCTTCGGGGCATGGCTCGATCTCCGCGGGGCCGAACGGCGCCGCGCTCAGCGCCGCCTCGGGATCGCCGAGCGCCGCATTGCGCTCGAGCCGGACCCGCCGCCGCGCGCACTGGCCGCTCGGCAGGGCGAACCACGCCTCGGCCGAGAACGCGGTCGCCTCGGGCGCCGCATCGGCGGTGAAGCGCAACAAGGCCAGCCGCCCCGGAAGCTCGTCCGCCAACGCCGCGCGGCGCACGGCGGCTTCGGCCTCGGCCAGCCGCGGCCCCAACCCGCGGCGCGCGACCTCGTCGTCCGACAGCAGCTCCGGCCCCGACACCGAACCGGTGACCAGCGCGCGCGGCGGCGATTTCTCGGCGTCCGCGTCGATCATCACGACGACGCTCGCCAGGGCGAGCGCCGCCGAGGCGGCTCCGATCGCCGTTGCGTAAGGAAGGATCCGCCCGGGGCGGCTGGGCGCGCGCGCCGCGACGGGCGCGGCCGCCGACGCCTCGTCCTCTGCCAACGACGGCGGCGGCGCAAAATCGTCGATCCGCAACCGCGCCGGCCGCGGCGCTGCGGCGAGACCGCC
>CAZBIG010000065.1:0-10698 GCA_964491865.1 uncultured Neomegalonema sp.
GGACGGCTCGGGGCGCCGACCCGGCGCCGGGCGGCGAGGCCCGGCCGGGCCGAGAGGAGCGCCGCGGCCCCGGCCAGACCGAGCGGGCAGGCCTCGATCCGGTCGAGCGCCGCGTCGGTTCCCAAGTCGGTTCCCGCGTCGGTCGGCGCGTCGGCCGAGCGCGCGCCGGGCGCGAGATAGATCAAGCGTCCCCCGGCGCAGATCGGCCAGAGGCCCGCCGCGTCGGCGCGGGCCGACAAGGCCAGCGGCTCGATCAAGACGCGCAGAGCCGTCAGCAGCGCCAGCGCCAGACCGGCCGTCGCGCGCGCTCGGCGCGCGTCGTGCTTATGAAAGCCGATGAGCATCGCCGAAGGGCTTAGCGCGCAGAGCCGTCGCTTCAAAACTCGGCCGCGCCGCCTGATGCGATCCGCCGCGCCGCCGCGTTGCGCGCGACCGCGCCGCCGACTAGACCGACGCTCGATTGAAGGAGCTGCGCATGTTGGTTCAGAACTGCCGTCGACCCGCCGTCGCGGCCGCGTTCGAGGCGTTGATCGCGCATCGGGCCGCGATCGGAGACACCCATTTGCGCGCCCTGTTCGAAGACGAGCCGGATCGCGGGCCGCGTTTCATGCGCCGTCTTGGCGATTTATGCGTCGACTTCTCGCGTCAGAAAATCACCGACGAGACGCTCCGGCTGTTGGCGGATCTCGCCGAAGCCGCCGATCTGTCCGGGGCGATCGCCCGCATGTACGGCGGCGCGCCGGTCAACGAGACCGAGCAGCGGGCGGCGCTGCACATGGCGCTGCGCGCGTCCGAGGGCGACTGGCCGACCCCGGACGGGCGATGCGCGCGCTCGCTGGCCTCGGAGGTGCGCCACCGGATGCGCGCCTTCGCCAGCCGGATCCGGGCGGGTCTGTATCTGGGCGCGACCGGCTCGCCGATCACCGACGTCGTCTCGCTCGGCGTCGGCGGTTCGGATCTGGGTCCGGCGCTGGCGGCGCGCGCCTTCGAGCCCTTCGGCGACGGTCCGCGGGTCCATTACATCGCCAATGTGGACGGGATCGAGTTGGCGCAGACCCTGCGGCGCCTGCATCCCACCAAGACGGTGGTCCTGGTCGCGTCGAAAAGCTTCAGCACGCTCGAGACGCTGGAGAACGCCAAAGCCGCCCGCGACTGGCTCGAGAACGGGCTGGGTCAGGCGGGCGCGCGGCGGCACTTTGTGGCGGCGACGGCCAATGTCGACGCGGCGCTCGCCTTCGGCGTGGCCCGCGAGCGGATTTTCGAATTCTGGGACTGGGTGGGAGGACGCTTTTCGGTCTGGTCTTCGGTGGGGCTCACCCTGCCCATCCTGGCGGGGTGGGCGCGGTTCGAAGAGTTCCTCGCCGGCGCCGAAGAGGTCGACCGCCATTTCCGCGACGCCCCTTTCGAGCGGAACATCCCCGCGCTGATGGCGCTGATCGGCATTTGGAATCGCAATCTGCTCGGGCGCGAGTCGCTGGCGATTTGTCCTTATGATCATCGGCTGAGCCGGCTGCCCGCCTATCTCCAGCAGCTCGAGATGGAGAGCAACGGCAAGCGCACCACGCGGGACGGGGCTGAGGTGTTTTGCGAGACGGCGCCGGTGCTGTTCGGCGAACCCGGCACGAACGCGCAACACAGCTTCTTTCAGCTGCTGCATCAGGGCAGCCAGGTCTCGCCCGCCGACTTTTTCGTCGCGGCGCGGCCGACCGGCGGCTCCGACGCGCAACACGCGCTGTTGGTGGCCAATTGCCTGGCCCAAGCCGAGGCGTTGGCGGTGGGATTGACCGAGGCCGAAGCGCGGGAGGCTCTGGCGTCGGACGGGCGCGACGCCGACTGGATCGACCGCGCCGCGCCGCACATGGCCTGCCCGGGCGATCGGCCGACCACCCTGTTCCTTTATCGTCGGCTCGATCCCCGCACCCTCGGGCGGCTGATCGCGCTTTACGAGCACAAGGTGTTCGCTCAGGGCGTGATTTGGAACGTCGAGAGCTTCGACCAGTGGGGCGTCGAGCTCGGCAAGCGGCGGGCGAAGGCGTTGACGCCGCTGGTCACCGGCGCGGCCGATCCCGCGACGGCGCATCCGACCGTCCGGGCCGCGCTGGCGCATCTGCGCAGTCTGCGCGACGGCCCCGACTAAGCGCCGCGATCAGCGCCGCGCGCGGGTCGCCCAGCGGCGCGCGTACTTTTCGACATGTTGAAAGACGCGGTCCTCGCCGCGGCGCAGCCGCTCTTCTTCAATGAATTCCTGGGCCTGATCATACAGACGGCCGACAATATTGAAGAAATAGGCATGGCAGACGGTCTCGTTGACGATGCCGTTGTCCACGCTCACGAACATCGCCTCGAACCGGCGCAGCAGGCGCCGCAATTGCCGGTCGAGCGCCGCGCGCCCCTCGGGGTCGTCGCCGAGACGGGCCGCGACCGCCTCATAGCGCTCGGGCGTGCGCAGAAGATCCCAACCGAACCGTTTCTCGAGGCTTTCGAGCGCGTCGTCGAGCGCGCCGGAGACGAAGTCGTTCAGGATCTGATGCGAGGCCTGAAGGCGGCTCCAGCGCCTGTTTTCGCGGATCTGCCAAAGGATCAGGGCTGCGGAGACGGCCGTGGCCAGGCCGCCGAGCGCCTCCAGCGCCCCCGTCCAGTCGATCTCTCCGCCCGTCATCGCGTCGCTCCGCCCGCCGCCCGATTGCGCGCGGTCGGCTAGCATGGGGCCGCTGCGCTGGAAAGGGCGGGCGGCGTCCAGGCTCGGCGCTCGCGGCTGGCGCGAGGCTTGCCTGCCTCGAAGCGATGTCGGCCGGCGTAATCCGCGGCCGCGCCGCGGCGGAGGGAGAGGCGCATGAGAGTTTCGATGCGGGCGACAGCCGGCGCGGCGGCGCTGGTCGGCGCGGCGCTGGGGGGCGGGCCCGCCCTGGCGCGCGCGCTCACCGGCTTCGGCGACGGCCTCGCGGCGGGGGTCGCGGCCCCGGTTTCGGGGATCGCGCCCTTCGCCTTCGCCGCGGGGGTCGGGGTCGCGGCGGTGGTCGCTGGGCTGCGCTGGAGCGCGCCCTTCGCCGCTTCGGCCGGATTGATCCTGGGGGCCGCCGCGGTGATGGGCGGCAGCGCTCCGGCCGAGGCGATGATCGCCGGGGCGCGCGCGGTCGACCTCTTGGCGGGCGCGTCGACGCTGATCCTCGGCCTCCTGCTCATCCTCCCGAGAGTTCTGCCGCCGGGCGTGTGGCCCGCGGTTTTGGCGCTCGGCGGAGCCTTTCAGGGGCTCGCGTTCGGGGCGGCGGCGACGGGGTCGGTCGGGCCGGCGGCCATCGGCCTCTATCTCGGACTGGCCGCGGGGCCGGCGGCCGTCGGCGTCGCGATCGCCCTGGGGCTGGGCGTGAAGGACGGCAACGTCCGTTCGATGCGCGCGCGGCTTTTGGGCGCGGCGATCGCGGGCGCCGGGGCCGCCATGCTGGCCGCCACGCTCGACGCGCCGCTGACGGGCGCGATCTGAGCTCGACGCCCTGTCCGGAGACCCCGCGCATGCCGCCCCCGTCCCCAACGCCTTCGTCCTCAGCGCCGTCTTCCGCGCCCGCCGAGGCCCCCGAGCCCGCCAAGGCCGCCGCCGAGGCGACGGACGCGACAGACGCCGCAGAGGCCCGCGCGGGCGTGCGCTGCGACGACAGGCTGCTCGGCAAGGTCGCGATCGTCACGGGCGCGGGGTCGGGCTTTGGCGAGGGGATCGCCCGCCGCTTCGCCGAGGAAGGCGCCAAGGTTCTGGTGGCCGATCTCGACGCCAAGCGCGCCGAAGCCGTGGCCGCCGACATCAACCGGCTGCGCCCGGGCTACGCCAAAGCCGACCGGGCTGACGTGACCGACGGTCTCGACGTCGAGAACATGATGCGCACCGCCGAGGCGGCGTTCGGCGAGATCGACATCCTGGTCAACAACGCCGGGGTCTCGCACCGCAATCAGCCGTTGCTCGAAGTGTGCGAAGAGGAGTTCGACAAGGTTTACGCGGTGAACGTGAAGGCGCTGTTCCACACCGCCAGGGCGATCGTGCCGCGCTTCCGCAAACGGGCGGCGGACGCGGCGGGCGGCGCGATCCTGAACATCGCGTCGACCGCGGGTCTGCGCCCGCGCCCCGGATTGGTCTGGTACAACGGCTCGAAGGGCGCGGCGATCGCCATCACGAAGGGGATGGCGGCCGAGCTGGCGCCCGATCGGATCCGGGTGAACGCCGTCAACCCGGTGATCGGCGAGACCGCGTTGCTCGAAACCTTCATGGGGGCCGAGGACACGCCCGAGGCGCGCGCCCGCTTCGTCTCGGGCATTCCGCTGGGCCGGATGTCCCGCCCGCTCGACGTGGCCAACGCGGCCTTGTTCCTTTGCTCCGACGAGGCCGAATTCCTCACCGGGGTCGCGCTGGACGTCGACGGCGGGCGCTCGATCTGATCGGGCTCGGGCGGCGGGCGCTAGCGCGCCGTCGGCGCGTCGGGCCCCCCGTTCACCCCCTCGTCGAGCCCCATGGCGGCGCGCAAGGCGTCGCGCTCGGCCACCAGGTCGGCGAGGGTGTAGCCGTCGAGCACGCTCAGAAACGCCTCGAGCGCCCGGCCGATGATCGTCCGGAAGCGGCAAGCCTCGACGAGCGGGCAGGTGTTCGTCTCCGGCCTGAGGCACTCGACCAAGCACTGGCCGAATTCCGTGGCGCGCACGATCTCGCCGACATTGACGTCAGACGCGGGGCGCGTCAGCCGCACGCCGCCGCCGCGACCGCGCACCGTCTCAACGAACCCGTGGGTCGCCAGCAGGCTCGCGATTTTCCCGAGATGCGTCTCGGACATGTTGCAGGCTCGGGCGATATCGGACACCGGCGACACCCGGCCCTCGTGCAAGGCGCAGAACATCATCAGGCGCATCGCATGGTTCGAGCGGAGTGTAAGCTGCATCTGACAAGCGCCTTTCCAGCCGAAATCCGAGCGTGCTGAAGCCTTCAAAGGCCATAAACCTTTGATCTCCGTCAATCTCGGCGTCTCTGATCTCTCGTAAATGCGAATGCAGAAGTCGTGTTTTCGGCTTCAGCAACCCCAGGCGATCGTCTGGTGCGACGCGGTGCAGGAGTGAAGCGATGCGAAAAATACTGATCGGCGCGGTGACGGCGGCCGTCTTGGCCAGCGGGGCCGCGGTCGCGGACGAGGCCAAAAAACTCGTCACGGTGGTGACGTCCGCGCACCCGCAAACCCAGCTGATGAGCATGGTCCTCACCATGCAGTCGCTGAAGCAAGGGGCCTCGACGCATATTCTGCTGTGCGGCCCGGCCGGCGATCTGGCCCTGAAGGACGCGCCGCCGGCGGCCACCGCGCCGCAAGCGCCGAAGGATATGAGCCCGCAGGGGCTGATGAAGGCGATCGTCGCGGCCGGCGGCGTGGTCGAGGTGTGCGCGCTCTACCTGCCGAACAAAGGCGTCGGTCTCGACGCGTTGCTCGACGGCGTCGGCGCCGCGAAGCCGCCCGCCATGGCGGCGCGTCTGCTGGCGGACGACACTGTCGTCTTATCGTTCTGAGAGGGCGCGCGATGAAGACGTTTTTGCAGGCGCTGGCGTTCAGCGCGGTGATGGTCGCGGCCGCCCAAGCGGCGCCCGAGCCCGCCGATCCCGAACAACAGACCCCATGGGGCCTCTATCTGACGGCGAAAGAGGCGTATGACATGAAACAGGCGCGCGGCGACGCGGCGCTGTTCGTCGACGTCCGCGAGCCGCTCGAGATCATGTTCACCGGATACACCGACGTGGTCGACGTCAATATTCCGTTCTTGCTCGCAAACCCGGCGAAATGGAACCCGAATAAGCCGGTTTTCCTGATGGAGCCGAACCTGGCGTTCGCCGACGGCGTGCTGGCGGCGCTCGAAGATCGCGGCCTGGATCGCTCGACCCCGGTCATCCTGATGTGCCGCTCGGGCGGGACGCGCGGCGCGCCCTCGGCCAAAGCGCTGGAAGAGCTTGGGCTCGAACAGGTCTTCGTGGTGGTCGACGGGTTCGAAGGGGCGACGGACAAGGCCGATCCGAACGGGCCGTGGCGACGGGTGAACGGCTGGAAAAACTCCGGCCTGCCCTGGAGCTACGCGCTCAACCCCGAAAAGGTGTTCACACGGGCCGAGTAGGGGGGCTTTGGGCGCCGCCCAGAAGCGTTTCGGGAGCGTTTCGGGGGCGTTTCGGGGGCGTTTCGGGCGCGTCTTGAGCGCGCCTGTTGGGCCCCTCTGGGGCGCGCCGAGCGCGTCGTGCGCGCCCCAGTCGGCCGGGCGTTCTTCGCGCCGCGCTTGCCAAGCGGCGCGGGGCGGCCGATGTCCCCGCCATGACCGACGATCCCCATCGCCCCGCCGATGCGGCGGGCCGCCTCGAGCCGGGCCCCGCGCCCCGCGTCCGCAAATCCGGCCCCGCCGTCTCGGGCGAGGACGCGCGCGACCGCGACGCCGACCAGCCGCCGCAGACCGTCGCCTCTCTGGCCGAGTTCGGCCGGGCCCGGCTCGGGGGGGGGCTCGGGGGGCGGCTCGGGGCTCGGGCCCCGCGCCCGCTCGGCGGGATCGAAAAGCCCAGCCTGCAGGGGGCGTCGATCACCGTCGGGCTGCTCGGCCTGATGGCCGCGATCGAACTCTTCCTCACGCTGTCCGCCGGCTATCCCGGGTTGCGGCCCGATCAGATCCGCTTCGAGGCGTATCGGCTGTTCGCGCTGTTCCCGGTCGACGCGTTGCGGGCCTGGTTCGGAGACGCGCCGATCTGGGCGGCCAGCGGGCTCGCCACCCATGTGCTGATGCATGGCGGGCTGATGCATCTGCTGTTCAACGGCGGGGCGACGCTGATCCTGGGCCCGCCGCTCGAGCGCGCTTACGGCGCGGCGCGCTACGGGCTGTTGTTCCTGGCGACCGGCGTGCTCGGCGGGGTCGCCCATGTCGGTTGGGAGGTGGCGGCCTATCTGCGCGCGCCCGAGGCGGATCAGATGGGTCTGGCGATCCCGCTTGTGGGCGCGTCGGGCGCGGTGTCGGGGCTGCTTGGCGCGATGCTCGCCGCCCAGGCGAAGCTCGCGATGCGGGCCGGCGCGCCGTTCGGGGCCGCAATCGGCCAGACCGCCCGCGTGGCGATCGCGTTCGTGGCCGTGAACGCGGCCGTGATGGCGCTGGACGGCTTCGTCTCGGGCGCGGCGCATCTCGGCGGTTTTGTCGGCGGTCTCGCCCTCGGCGCGCTGTTCGCGCCCGAGCGCCGCCGCGCGTGACCGTCCCGTTCCACGCCGCGGCGATGGTCGACTGGTCGGCCGCCGCGGTCCCGCGCACCGGCCCGGACAGCGTCTGGATCGCGGTGGCGCGCGTCGGCGGCGCCGGGCTCGAGCGGCTCGACAACCCGCCCGTGCGCGCCGGCGCGCTGGAATTGGTCGAGGACCTCGCCCGCGCCGAGGCGGCGGCGGGCCGACGGCTGCTGGTCGGCTTCGATTTTCCGTTCGGCTATCCCGCCGGGGCGACCCGCGCGATGACCGGCGCGGCGGACTGGCGCGCCCTTTGGGCGCTGTTGGCCGAGCGGATCGAAGACGGTCGCGACAACGCCAACAACCGCTTCGCGGTCGCCGAAACGCTGAACCGTCGCGCGTGGGACGGGCGGGGACCGTTTTGGGGCCGCCCGCCGCGACCCGACCGCCCCGCCCTGCCGACGCGCAAGCCGGCCGGCTACGGGGCGCGCTATCCCGCCGAACGGCGCGCCGTCGAGCGCCGGGTTCCCCGGGCCCAGCCCGTCTGGAAACTCTACACCACCGGCAGCGTGGGCGGTCAGGCGCTGGTCGGCCTCGCGGCGCTCGAGCGGCTGCGCCGGGCGCTGGGGCCGTTGGTCGAGATCTGGCCGTTCGAGACCGGATGGGGCGTCGGCCGCGCGCCGATCGTGATCGCCGAGATCTACCCCTCGCTGACGCCGCCCGATCCGCGCGAGCCGGTGAAGGACGCGGGTCAGGTGCGGGCCGTCGCCGAACGGCTGGCCGCGCTGATCGCCGCAGGCGCCGCCGAGACGCTGTTCGGCCCGCCGTCGGACCTCGGGGCCGAGGCGTCCGCCGCGGCGCTGGCCGAGGAAGCCTGGATCTTGGGCGTGGGGGCCGAAGCGCTGTGGCGCCCTTAGGCGCGCGGCGCCGCCGGCGGCGCTCGGAGCGGATCGGGGCCGACCGGATTTCGGCTTGCCTTTGGGCGTCGCCCGGCGCGTCGTGGCGGCCGGCGCCGGGCTTCGGCGCGCGACGAATCCGAGCGGGGCGATGACCGACGATCTTGAGGTTCGACCGCCACGCCGCGCCGATCTCGGGGCCTTGGCCGAGGCCGCGGCCGAGACGGCGCTGTTTCCGATCGATTTCCTGGCGCCGATGATCGAGCCGTTCTTCAGCGCCGGTCGCGGGGCCGATCTCGGCCCGGTCTGGTTCATGGCGTCGATGCAGGGGGCGGCCGCGGGCTTCGCCTACGCCGAGCCCGAGCCGATGGCGGATCGGGTGTGGAACCTGCGCGCCATCGCGGTGCGTCCGCGGGCTCAGGGCCGCGGCGCGGGGCGCGCGCTGGTGGGCGCGGTCGAAGCCGCCGCGTCGGCGGCGGGCGGTCGGTTGCTGCTGATCGACACCTCGAGCGGCGCCGCATTCGCGCCGGCGCGCGCCTTCTATGGCCGGCTCGGCTATCGCACGGCGGCGCGGATCGCCGATTATTGGGCCGACGGCGACGACAAGGTCACCTTCGTCAAGCGGCTCGAGACGGGGGCGGCGGTCTGAGCGCCGGCGCCGGCGGCGCTTGCGGCGGCGGTCGGGGCGCGCCATCCTGAGGGTCGAGGGCGGTTTTCCCGGGCGCGGAGCTCGATCGCCGAAGCGCGCAAGGGGCTCAAGAGCGCAAGGGGGACAAGGGGCGTCAGGGGATAAGGGGCGTCAGGCGATAAGGGGCGTCAGGGGATAAGGGCAGGAGCGCCGATGGCCGAGACCGATCCGTTGTTTCCGGGCTTCGCCGTGCGCCGCGTCGACAGCGGCGCGGCCGAGATCTTCGTGCGCGAGGGCGGACGCCCCGACGGGCCGGCGCTGATCCTGCTGCACGGCTTTCCGCAGACCGGCGCGATGTGGGCGCGGACCGCGGCGCGGCTCGCCGAGCGGTTCCGCGTGATCGCGCCCGACCTGCGCGGCTATGGCGCGAGCCGCGGCCCGACCGGGGCGGACGCCTACGCCAAGCGCGCCCTGGCCGAGGACGTTTGGGCCGTCGCGGACGCGCTCGGGCTCGAACGGTTCAGCCTGGCCGGCCATGATCGGGGCGGGCGGGTGGCCTACCGGCTGGCGCTCGACGCCGCCGACGCGCCCCGCGGCGCGCGGCTCGAGCGGCTGGCGCTGCTCGATATCTTGCCCACCATCGCGTATTGGCGCGGCCTGGCGGATCGCGACTTCGCGCTGAAGATCTATCACTGGAGCTTCTTGGCGCAGCCCTATCCGGCGCCGGAGACCCTGATCGGCGCGGCCCCGGACTATTTCGTCGAGGACAAGCTGCGCCGCTGGTCGGCGCGCGACGATCTGTCGGCCTTCGAGCCCGCCGCGCTCGAGGCCTATCGCGCCAATGCGCGCTGCCCGGCGACGCTGCGGGCGATGTGCGACGACTACCGCGCGGGCGCGACGCTCGACGTCGCCCACGACGCCGCCGACGAGGCGGCGGGCCGGCGCATCGCCGTTCCCACCCTGGCGCTGTGGGGCGGGGCGGGTCTGGCGCGCGCGGCCGACGGGAGCGCGGACCCGCTCGCGGCGTGGCGGCCCTGGTGCGACGCGCTCGAGGGCGCGCCGATCGACAGCGGCCATTTCCTGCCGGAGGAGGCGCCGGAGGCCACCGCCGAGGCGCTTTCGCGGTTCTTCGGCGGCTAGACGGCCGGGCCCGGCCGGCGGTGGGGCTCAGCCGAGGCCGGGCGCGCTGTCGGCCAACAGATCCCAGATCCAGGCGGCGTAACCGCGCGGCGCCCAGAGCGCGTAGCCCGCGTCGTCGAGGCGGGCGAGGACGACGGGGACGTTTTCGAACCCTGTTCCGGCCGCGGCGCCGACCGGAAACGCGCCGTCGCGCAAGTCGAGGGCGACGAACCGGTTGAGCAGGGCCGCGCTCCGCCGGCCGCCGACCAGGATTTTGGCGTCGGCCCCGTCGAGGTCGAGCGCGGTCCCGAGTTCGGCGACCACGCCCGAGAGGTCGCGCGCGGTCTCGACCCGCCACAAGCGCGGGCCGGTGCGGGCCAGGGCGCCGGCGGGGCCGACCACGCGTCGGAGCGGCGGCGGCGCGGCGTCGGCCGCGATCGCCTCGGCCAGCCGCGCGCCCAGCGCGTCGGTCCGTCCCGGCCAGGCCGTCACCCGCCAAAGCGGGGCGGGCGGGCCTTCGACCAGCCACGCCGCCGCGTCGCCGGGGCGCGGGGCGAACGCCGCGGTCCCGGCGTCGGGCGGCGAGATTCGGTCCGGGCCGCGTCCGAGCGCGCGGCGACCGGTCGGCGCGTCCGGGTCGGCCCATCGCGCGCCGAGCGCCGTCCGACGGGTCAACCGTTCGGGCGCGGCGCGGACCGCGCCGGCCAGCGCCGCTTCGGCCGCCGGATCCGGGCGCAGCCGCGCGCCCTCCGGGTCGAGGATGCACGGCGACGTCGCCAGCACCGGGGTGAGCGCGCCGCGGACCGGATCGGCCGCCACCAGACCCGCCCCCGCGAGACCCGCGCCCGCGAGCCCC
>CAZBIG010000066.1:0-10696 GCA_964491865.1 uncultured Neomegalonema sp.
CGCGCCCGCGTCGATCGGGCGGGCGGCGATAGGGGGTCGGCGGCGGAGGGGGGGAAGGGGGGAAGGGGCCGCCGCCGACATCGCGGCCTTTTAGGGCCGCGAACTGAGGATCGCGTCGCCCCGGGATCGGAGCGGCGATGATGGGTAAAGGCTCGGCGACGGGGCGGGGGAAGGGGGGAAGGGGGATGACCCCGCCGCCGAGATCGCCGAGCGCTTAAGCGCGCCCGGCGAATTCGAGAAGCGCCGCCGCCATGGCGGCCTCGACGGTCGCCCCGTCGCGCGCGACCAGCTCGAAGGCCGGGAAATATCTCTCGCAGCTCTCGACCGCTTCGTGCAGGATGTGCTCAACCTGCTCATGGGTCGCGATCGCGCCGCCGCTGAGGGTGAGGCCGTAGCGATAGGCCATCAAATCCTGGTCTTTCCAGTAATTGAAGCCGCCCAGCCAAGACCGGTCGTTGGCGCTGTCCACCGCCTTCAGCAGAACGTCGAGCCTGTCCTCGTCGCACTGCATCGGGTAGGTGCACACCATGCGCAGCGTTTCGCCGGGCTCGTACCAGGCGAGCGACAGGCTGTAGGTCCGCCATGCGCCCTCGACCGCCATCGCGATCTGGTCTTCGCCGAGACGATCAACGTCCCAGCGGCGCAACTCAGCGAGATCTTCCACGAGATCGATGGGACTGCCGCCGTAGTCGGCGACGTCCCGAGCGACGATGGTCATGGCGCTCTCTCCTGCTCAGAGGCCTCCGCCCATTCGAGCGCGTCGCGTGTTCTCGGCGTGTCCGACGTTGACCGTCAGACTTTTTTTCTCCGCCGGCTGCGTTCGCACCCTGGACACGACATATAGTGTGCGCATCGGCGACCGAACGCAAGCCTTTTTGTTAACCGCCGAGATCTAGAGGGTGGGGGCGAAATGGGGCGCCGACCCGTCTTGTTTGGGGAAAACTCAGCTCACTCGGTGGAATTCAGGCGATTTTCGAGAGCGGCGAGGCGTTCGCTGAGTTTTTCGTTCTCCTCGCGGGCGATTTGCGCCATTTCGCGCACCGCGTCGAATTCCTCTCGCGTGATGAAATCGCGCTCGGCGACCCAGCGCTCGAGTCGCGAGCGAATCAGCGTTTCGGCCTCGTCCCGCGCCCCTTGCGCGACGCCGGCCAGGCTCTGGGCCAAGCGCGACAGATCGTCGAACAGGGCCTGATGCGGGGGAATGCGGTCGGTCATGTCGGTGCTCCTCAATCTCGTGCGAAAAACGCCGTCGCCGCCGCGACGGTCGGCGCTTGCGATGGCATATGACCCCCGTTGCCAGTATGGACAACGCGCGGCGGCGGGCGACGCCGCGCTGACGCAGGACCGGGGGCGCGGGAGGGCGCGATACAATGGCGCTAGAGTGGGTGTCCGCCGAAGCGGCGGCGGCGGTGATCGAAGCGGCGACGCTTGGCGCGGCGTGGGTGCATGATCTGAAGCCGGATCTGGTGACGATCCCGGGTTTTTCGCTTGGCGGGGTGGCGTTCGGCCCCTTCCCGATCCGCTGGTACGCCCTCGCCTATATCGCCGGGCTGGTGGCGGGCTGGTGGCTGATCCGCCGGATGCTGAGCGCGCCGCGGCTCTGGGCCAAGCAGACCCCGCCGATGGCCCCGGACAAGACCGACGACCTGCTGTTCTGGATGACGCTGGGGGTCGTGCTCGGCGGACGGCTCGGCTTCGTGCTGTTCTACGCGCCCGAGCTGATTTGGACCGATCCGCTGCAGGTGCTGAAGATCTGGGAGGGCGGCATGGCCTTCCATGGCGGCATGTTGGGGGTCGCCGTCGCGATTTTGGCGTTCGCCCGCCACAACGCCGTTTCCGTTTGGTCGCTTGGCGACGCGGTGGCCGCGGTGACGCCGGTCGGGCTGTTCTTCGGCCGGATCGCCAATTTCATCAACGGCGAGCTGTGGGGGCGGCCGACCGGCGGCGACTGGGGCGTCGTGTTCCCGCAGGTGGTTTTCCGGCCGCCGGGCGGGCGCAGCTACGCCGACCAGTATCCCTGGCTCCTGGTGAACGGCGAGAACGCGCCGCGGCATCCGAGCCAGCTCTACGAGGCGGCGCTCGAGGGCCTGGCGCTGTTCGCCATCGTCTCGTTTTTGGTTTGGCGCCGCGACGCCTTGAAGACCCCGGGGCTGATCACCGGCGTCTTTCTGATCGGCTACGGTCTGGCGCGGGGCTTCTGCGAGTTCTTTCGGCAGTGGAACGTCGAATTGGGGCCGGACGCGGTCGTCTTCGGCGTTGAGATCACCCGCGGCCAGACGCTCAGCCTGCCGATGATCCTGATCGGCGGCGTCGTTCTCTACGCCGCGCTGCGGCGCGACCGTCCGGCGGCGGCGTGACGCCGCTCGGCGCGATCCTCGGCGACAGAATCCGCCGCGACGGCCCGGTGCCGCTCGAGGCCTTTATGGCGCTCAGCCTCGGCCATCCCGAGCACGGCTACTATCGCGCGCGCGCGCCGTTCGGACCGGCGGGCGACTTCACCACCACGCCGGAAATCAGCCAAATCTTCGGCGAGCTGATCGGTCTGTGGCTGGCGCAGGTCTGGCGCGATCAAGGCGGCCCGCGCCCGGCGCGCCTGATCGAGCTCGGTCCGGGGCGCGGCGCGCTGATGGCCGACGCGGCGCGGGCCGCGGCGCGGGCGGCGCCGGATTTCCTGGAGGCGGCGGAACTGATCCTGGTCGAGACCTCGCCCGCCCTGCGCGCCGCCCAGGCGGAGCGCTTGTCGGGACGCGCGGCGCGCTGGGTCGACGCGCTGGGCGACGCGCTGGGCGACGGCGGCGCGGTCTTTTTGGTCGCCAACGAGTTTTTCGACGCGCTGCCGATCCGCCAGCACCGTTTCGTCGACGGCGCGTGGCGCGAGGTCTTGGTCGGGTGCGACGGCGCGCGCTTTGTCTATACGCTCGGGCCGCCGGACCCCGCGATCGACGCCGAGCGCCGTCTGCCGGCCCCCCGCGAGGGCGCCGTGCTCGAGACCTGCCCCGCCGGGCGCGCCGACGCCGCGCGCCTGGGGGCGGCGCTGGCCGCGGCCGACGCGGGCGCGGCGCTGATCGTCGATTACGGCTACGCTTGGTCCGATCTGCGGGCGGCGGGCGGGCGCGACACCTTTCAGGCGGTGCGCGACCATCGGCCGGCCGATCCGCTCGAGGCCCCGGGCGCGGCCGATCTCACCGCGCATGTCGATTTCGAAGCGCTCGCCCGGGCCGCCGGCGCGCCGACGCGCCTCCGCGCGTCCGGGCCGGTCGGTCAAGGCGCGTTTCTGCGCGCGCTCGGGGCCGAGGCGCGCCTAGCGCACCTGGCGCAGGCCAATCCCGATCGCGCCGAGACCCTCGCCGCCGGGCTGCATCGGTTGACCCACCCGGCGGAAATGGGGCGGCTGTTCCAAGCGCTCGCGCTGACGCCGCACGCCGCGCCGCCCCCTCCTGGATTTCCGCTCGCCGCCCCGTTCGGCGGCGATCTCCGAGGCGACCTCTGACAGGAGACCCGTATGGCCGACAGCGCGCCCGTCCCCTTGACCAGCTCGACCCTCTCCAGCCGCCATGGCTTCTTCACCCGTGAAGGGGGCGTCTCGAGCGGGCTCTACGCGTCGCTGCAGTGCGGCTTCGGGGCCAAGGAGGACGCGCGAGAAAACGTCGTCGAGAACCGCGCCCGGGCCGCGCGGGCGCTCGGGGCGCGGCCGGAGGATCTGGTGACGGCCTACCAGGCGCATACGGCGACGGTGGTGACCGTGGACGCCCCCTGGAGCCCGGAGAACGCGCCCGAAGCGGACGGGCTGGCGACCGCGCGGCCCGGCGTCGCGCTCGGCGTTCTGGCGGCGGACTGCGCGCCGGTGCTGTTCGAGGACCCCGCCGCGCGGGTGATCGGGGCCTGCCACGCCGGCTGGCGCGGGGCGCTCGGCGGCGTGCTCGAGGCCACGCTTGACGCCATGACGGCGCTGGGCGCGCGGCGCGCGCGCATCGTCGCCGCGGTCGGGCCGAGCATCGGTCCAAAGGCCTACGAAGTCGGGCCGGAATATCGCGCCCGTTTCGTCGACGCGGCGCCGTCGAACGACCGCTTCTTCCGAGACGCCGCCGCGCCGGACAAAAGCTTGTTCGATCTCCCCGCCTATGTGGTCTCGCGGCTGTCGTTGGCGGGCGTCGGCGTCGCGGTCGCGCTAAAGCATTGCACTGTGAGCGAAGAGTCGTTGTTCTTTTCCAATCGACGCGCCACCCGTCGCGGCGAGCCTGATTACGGCCGACTGCTGTCGGCGATCGTTTTGGAGGCGAACCCATGACAGCGCCCTCGTCGTCGATGCTTGCCGAAGCCGGTTTCGCCGATCCGAACGAGCCGCGGCATGTGCATTTCTCGCGCGCCGAGTTCGCCAGCCGTTTGCAACGGGTGCGCGGCGAGATGGCGGAGAGGGGGATCGACGGGCTGCTGCTGTTCGCGCAAGAGAGCCTTTACTGGCTGACCGGCTACGACACCTTCGGATTTTGTTTCTTCCAGTGCCTGGTCGTTCCCGCCGAAGGCCCGATGACGTTGCTGACCCGATCGGCGGATCGGCGACAGGCCGAGTTCACCTCGATCCTCGACGACATCCGGGTCTGGCGCGACGCGGCGGACGCCGACCCGACGTCGGATCTGCTCGGGATCCTCGAGGAGAAAAAACTCGCCAGCGCGTTGCTGGGCGTCGAGACCGAGACCCACGGGCTCACCGCCGCGGATTGGCGTCGGCTCGAGAGCCGGCTGGCCCCGCGCGCGGTGTCGGTCGACGCCTCCGACCTGGTCTCGGGGCTGAGGCTGGTCAAAAGCGCCGCCGAGATCGCCTATGTCCGCAAGGCCGCCGAGATCGCCGACGCCTGTTTCGACGCGGCGCGGCCGCTGATCAAGGCGGGGGCCGACGAAGGCGCGATCTTGGCCGCGATGCAGGGCGAGAACTTTAAGCTGGGCGGCGATTATCCGGGCAACGAGTTCATCATCGGTTCGGGGCCGGTCGCGCCCGCCGCCCACGGCGCGACGTCCGGGGCCCTGCTCTGCCGGTTTTACAGCGGCCGGCGCCGGCTCGAGGCGAACGACCAGCTGACCCTTGAATGGGCCGGGGTTTGGCGACGCTACCACGCCGCTCTGATGCGGACCGTCCTGATCGGATCGCCGAGCGACGCGCATCGCCGGATGTTCGACGCCGCGCAGCAGGCGCTTTTGGCGTGCGAGGCGGCGCTGACGACGGGCCGGTCGCTCGGCGACGTGTTCCGCGCCCATGCCGAGGCGCTCGATCGCGCGGGATACGGCCACGCCCGTCTGAACGCCTGCGGCTACGCGCTCGGCGCTCGGTTCTCGCCCTCCTGGATGGAGCGCGAGATGATCTACGACGGGTCGACGGTCGAGATCGCCCCGGGCGCGCCGCTGTTTCTTCACATGATCCTGATGGACAGCGACACCGGGGCGGCGATGTGCCTGGGGCGCACCTCGCTGGTGGGCGAAACCGGCGCCGAGCCGTTGTCGCGCCTGCCGCTGTCGCTGGACGCGCTCACCATCGCTTGAGACGTCGCCCAATTGACGTGGAACCTTGCGCCTTTTTGACAGTTCACACTTCGTAACTAGTCAGGAGGCTTTAATGTTGCACTGGGCTTTAGCGTTTCTGGTCATCGCAATCGTTGCGGGCGTGTTGGGTTTTGGCGGCATCGCCGCGGTATCCGTTGATCTCGCGCAGCTGATCTTCTTCATCTTTATCGTGCTGTTCGTGCTGGCGTTGCTCGGCAACGTGTTGCGCGGCGCGCCAAGGCGCTGACTGCCGTCGCTGAGCGGCTCTCTGCGTCGAGGAGGGGAGGCGTCGAAGGGCGTCGAGGGGCGTCGAGGGGCCGGTCAACGGTCCGTCGACGCCCAGCGCGCTTCCATCGCCTCGAACGGCACCCCCGGCGCGTATTTCGAACGCCGGATCACCAGAGACGTCTTCACGCTGGCGATATTCGGCGTCGGCGTCAGCTCGTTGGTCAGCCACTCCTGAAACGTCGGCAAATCCGGCGCGACAATTTTCAGAATAAAGTCGATTTCGCCATTCAACATATGGCATTCGCGGACCAGCGGCCAACCGGCCACGCGCTCCTCGAAAGCGCTCAAATCCGCGCCGGACTGCTTGTCCAGCCCAACCATCGCGAAGACCGTGACTTCAAAGCCGAGATCTCGGGAGTTGATTTCCGCGTGATAGCCCTGGATCAGGCCGTTTTCTTCGAGCGATCGAACGCGGCGCAGGCAGGGAGGGGCGGAAATGCCGACGCGCTTCGACAGGTCGACATTCGTCATGCGGCCGTCCGCTTGCAGCGCCGCCAAGATCTTGCGGTCGATCGGGTCGAGTTTTACGCCGGGCATCGGGTCTCCGAAGATGAACGGCCGGCGAGCCGCGCTCGCCGTCTCGCCGTCGACCTAGCGCCGAGAGGCTAAGGGATGAAAGAAAATTGCGCAACGTCGTCGGCGGACGAAACGCAAGCCGGCGAGCCGTCGGGTCGCGCGTCGGAAGACGGCGCGCCGTTGCGCATTTGGGCGCTTTCCGACGACCGGGCCGGCAACGCGGTTCAGGCGCGCCGGTTGGCTGAGGCGACCGCCAAAGCCGCGGCGGCGGCGGGCGCGGGAACGGGCGAGAAGGCGGTCGTCGACGCCTGGCGCCTGGCGTTCCGACCCGGCGCCGATTTGCTGCCGGCCGCGGTCTGGGCGCGTCTCGGAACCGCCGCCGTTTTCGCTTCGCTGGCCGACCAGGAGCACGCCGCGCTCGGCCCCGCGCCTGATCTCGTGATCGGGGCCGGGCGCCGGGTCGCGCCGCTGGTCGCCGCGATCCGGCGCGCGGGCCGGGGGCGCGAGGGGCGGCCCCCGGTGCGCGCCGCGCAGATCTTGTGGCCGCAGATGCCGATCGACGATTTCGATCGCGTGATCGCGCCGCAGCACGACCGCCTGCCCGAGGCGGTGCTGAGCGGTCCGCTGAGCGACCGCTTGCGCCGACCGATCGGCGCGCTCAGCGCCCCGGATCCGGAGACGCTCGCCGCGGCGCGCGCCCGGCCCGATCCGCGTTTCGACGCGCTGCCCCGGCCGCTCGTCGGGGTTCTCGTCGGCGGGCCGAGCGGCTCGGCCTCGGGAAGCGCCGCCGACGCCGCCGCGTTGGCGCAGACCCTCGGCGTGTTGAGCGATCTCGGCTATGGGCTGGCCGGAGCGGGCTCGCGGCGCACGCCGCCCGACGCCGCCGCGCTGCTGGGGCGCGCCGTGACCGAGAAGGGCGGTTTCTGGTGGGGCGGGCCGGAGGACGGCGCGTCGCCCGCCGCGAGCGCCCAGCCGGGCGGCGCCGGCGACGGCGGACCGGCCGACAACCCGTACACGACCCTGCTGGCGAAGGCCGACGCTTTCATCGTGACCGCCGACAGCGTGAACATGACCACCGAAGCGGCCTCGACCGGCCGCCCCGTCTATGTCGCCGCCGTCTCCGGCCTGTCGGCCAAGCTGCTTCGGTTCCATGAAGCGATGCGCGCCGGCGACCATGCGCGCCCGCCCTACCGGCCCCTCGACCGGGGGCGGCTCGACGCGTGGCGGCCGACGCGGTTGTACGAGGTCGGGGCGATCGGCGCCGCGCTGGCCGCGCTGCTGGCCGACGACCGACAGGCGGCGCGGCGCGCGGTCTGACCCGCCGCGGCGGTGCGCGATCGGCCCGGCCCGCTAAGCTTGCGCCCCGTCCGATCCCGCTCCGCGCTCGGCCAGGGGCGGCTCGGGCCGGGGCGCCGGTCGGCCGCTTTCAAGGTCCGGAAAAACATGCGCGCCGTCCGCGCCCAAAGGCAGCGGCGCGGCCCAGGCGGCCTCGTCGGGATCGAGCGGCCGGTAGAGGTGGGGGAACAAGGCGCCGCCGCGCGACGGCTCCCAGCGCAGCTGTCCGCCCAGCGCCGCGACGTCGCAGGCGACCAGCAGCAGCCCGTCGAGGCCGGCGAAATGTTTTCGCGCGGTCTCGGCGACCTGGTCGGCCGTCGAGAAGTGGATGTAGCCGTCGGCCAGATCCACCGGCGCGCCGTGCAGCGCCCCCTCGGCCTGGGCCGCGCGCCAAAGGGTTTCTGGTAAAATCTTGTAGATCAGCATGCCGCTTTATGGGTGCCCGCGCCCGCGCCGCTCAAGCGTTTCTTGCGCGCTGCGATCGGGCGCGCGGCGGGGCGCCCCGCCGTCGGCGGCGCCGGTTTTGCGGCCCTGGTCCCGGGCCGAGCGTCGCGCGGGCGCCGCGCTTTGGCCGGAACGCCGCGGCCGCCGGGGGCGCGAGCGCGCGATTTCGAGCAAGCGCGCGACGCGGCGGGCTATGGAGGGCGGGCGTCGGCGGGGCCGGCCGGTTTTCGGAGAGACGAAATGCGAGGCGCGATCGGCGTCGCGGCGCTGGGCGTCGCCTATTTCCTCAGTCAATTCTATCGCGCGTTCCTCGCGGTCCTGAGCGGCCCGCTCGAGCGCGATGTCGGGGTCGACGCCGTGACGCTGTCGGACGCGCAGGCGGCCTGGTTTCTGACCTTCGCCGCGGCGCAATTTCCGATCGGCTGGGCGCTCGACCGGATCGGCCCGCGGCGGGTGGCGAGCCTGATGCTGGCGCTCGGCGGAGGCGGGGGCGCGGCGGCGTTCGCGACCGCCGACAGCGGCGAGGCGATCGTTCTGGCGATGGGCCTGATCGGGCTCGGTTGCGCGCCGGCCCTGATGGCGAGCCTCTACATCTACGCCCGCGAGTTCGAACCGTCGCGCTTCGCCTTTTACGCCGCCGTGCTGATCGGCGCCGGCACGCTCGGCAACGTGGCCGCGTCGGGCCCGCTCGCCTGGGCGGCCGAGACGGTGGGCTGGCGCGCCTGCGCCTGGGCGGTCGCGGCGGTGTCGGTGCTCGTCGCATTGGCGGTCGGGCGCTTCGTGCTCGACCCGCCGATCTTGCCGGCGCGGCCCGGCGGCGGCTTGCTCGAGGTGCTTCGGATTCGCGCGCTCTGGTGGATCATGCCGTTGATGGCGGTGAATTACGCCGCCGCCGCCAGTTTGCGCGGCCTGTGGGCCGGCCCCTATTTCAGCGGCGTCCACGGGTACGACGACGCGGCGATCGGCCTGGCGACCACGGCGATGGCGCTGGCGATGGCCGTCGGCAATTTCTTCTACGCCCCCCTCGACCGCTGGTTCGGCACCCGAAAGGGGGTCGTTCTGGCCGGCAACGCGGTCGTCTTCGCGGCCTGCTTGGCGCTGGTCTTCGTGCCGCCGGGGGGCGACGTCGCGGCCGGCGCGCTCTACGCGGTCGTCGGGTTCTTCGGCGTGTCTTATGCTGTGATTATGGCGCACGGCCGCGCCTTTTTTCCGCCGGATCTTGTGGGCCGCGGCGTCACGCTGTTGAACTTCTGTTCAATTGGGGGCGTTGCGGCGCTGCAATTCGCGTCCGGTCGGGTGCTTGACGCCTGGTCCGGCGACGGCGGGCAGTCCGCGGGGTTCGCGGCCCTCTACGGCTTTTACGCGGGGACGTTGCTGGCGTCTCTGATCGTTTATCTCGGCAGCAGGGACGCGAAACCATGAGCGCGAGACCAAATCGGAGCGTCTTGTCGGGCGCCCTGCGGGCCGCGGCCGGAGGATTGGCGGCGCTGGTCGGCCTCGCCGGCTGCAGCGCAGGCGGGCCCGCGCCGACGGCGGTCGACGCCGGCCGCGTGGGCAGCGTCGAGCCCGGCTTCGGCTTCGACAGCTTCGGCCGTTACGCGTTCGGTCATGACGGCGCCCGGCTTCGGCTGATGGCCGCGCCGGCGGTCGACGCTCAGGATCGGCCGACCGAGCCCGAGATCGTGCTGGTGGCGGTGCACGGCTATGGCGAGCACGCGACCCTGACTTATGGGGCTGTCGCCGAGGTTTGGGCCAAGCAGGGCGTCGCCACCTACGCCTATGACCAGCGCGGCTTCGGCAAGAACCGCTCGCGCGGGGCCTGGCCGGGCGCGGAGGCCCTGATCGCGGATCTGGTCCATGTGACCCGGGCCGCGAAGGCCGCGCATCCGGACAAGCCGCTCGGCCTGATCGGGCATTCGATGGGCGGCGCGGTGGCGCTCGCGGCGCTGGGCGAGGGGCGGCTGCCGGAGGTCGAGGCCGCGGTGTTGCTGGCCCCCGCGACGCTGGGCGGCGATCGGTTGAGCGACGGCGCGCGCGCCTTCACGTGGCTTTACGCGGCCGCCGCGCCGGACAAGCGCATCCCCGGGACCGGCGTCGATTCGCTCGGGATCACCGACAATCCCGACGAGGCGGCGCGGCTCGACAGCGACCCGCATTATCTGAAAGAGGGGTCGCCGCGCGAGTATATCGGCATTATTCGGCTGATGGACCGGGCCGTGGCGGTCGCGCCGAAGATCACGGCCCCGACCCTGATGATGTGGGGCGCGCAGGATCCGATCATTCCCGAGCCCGCCGTGCGCGCCGCGTTCGACGATATCGCGGGGCCGAAGCGCTTCATCGCCTATCCGACGGGCCATCATTTGTTGATTCGCGACCAGATCGGCGCCGAAGTCCGTCGCGACGCGATCGACTGGCTGTTCGAGACCTTGCGCGGCGGTCGCTGAGGCGGCCCGGCCGGCGCCGATCCGGGCGCGCCCGAAAAGCGCGCGAGGCGGGCGGCCTCGCCCCGCCCCTGAGAGGGCGCGCGGGGCGGCGCGCCGCAGCGCAGCCCACCCGCGAGGCCGCCCGCCAGAGGCCG